>JBGSUK010000010.1:0-44063 GCA_041753455.1 Anaerolineae bacterium
CATGTGAATGTCGTAGGGGCGGGTCACCGTGCCCGCCCGGATTTGACAGTTGCGGGATGGCACAGGGCCATCCCCTACGAGGGTCGGCGATTGAAGCGGCATCGTGCAATACATAAAGGCTTAACCGAACGCCTATGGGTCACTGTGCCCGCCCGGATTGGATCGTTGCGGGATGGCCCTGTGCCATCCCCTACGCAAACACAAGGCACTGTGGGCTAATTCAGCGTCGCGGTCAAGGTGTATGGCCCATGTAGATTTTTGATACGCAGCGTGTAGTGGCCCGGAAAAAATAGCGGGTAATGCTGCACGATGAAGCCGTCGCCGCCTTCGGTCAGACTGTGGTCAATCACCAAATAGCGCGGGTCATCGTCCCCCGGTGCTTGAATTTCCAGATACAGTTTGTCGCCAGCGGTCAGGGCCGGGTCAAATTCCAGCCGAATCGCCAAGTCGCCATCGGTAACGGCCTCAAAATGATAGGGCACGATCAACGCCGCACCCGTATCAGCACGGACGGCCTCGCCCAAAATCATCGGGTGGGCAGCGGGGAATGCTTCCGGTGCGACGGGCGATAGTTCAAGGGTGTATTGGGGCTGATTGACCGCCAATTGCAGTTGGCAGGGGCATAGGCCATCTAATGGATAAATGGCGTTGGAAATCAGCTGGGGGTCACCGGGGTTCAGGTAGTTGAAAAACAGATACTCGATGGCGTCCCCGTTGGCGTCGAACATACGGAAGCCACTCGTGCCGCTGTGCATGACAGCGATCAGTTGCCCCACTTCGACATAGGGTAGGGTGTAAAAAATCGTCTGGCCGATGGTGGCGGGCGCTTCGACCTGCTGACCGACAGCGATTTCACCCGCGTCTATCCGCACGCTGTCGCCCTCTAATACGCTGAGGGTATAGGCGGCGTTGGCGTTGATTTCTAGCAGATACGGGGCCGGGCCAGCAAGATGCAGCAAGGTCTTATAGTTACCCTGTGTCGTGTCGCGCCATTCGGCAATCGGGAACACCCCATCTCCGGCGGCGTCATCGGCTTCCACCCGATAGACACTGGTGCCATCGCCGGCGGTGGTCTGAAGTGTGACCCATGCCCCCGGTTGAGCATCCAGCACATATTTTGTTGTGCCTGTGTTGGCGATTTCCAGCGTATCACCGACCCGCACCGATGGCACCCCCTCCAAAAATGGGCCATCCTGCCACGTGAGCGTGTAATCGGTATCCGTCTGGACATATAGAAAATACGGGCCGGGATCATCCACCCAAAAAGTTGCGTAGTACCCGCCATTGGTCGCCCCATCCACTACCTTTGCCAGATATTGACCGTTAGCGGCGCGGGGTTCGATATAGGCATCCCATCCGGCGGGGCTATCCACCCAAAAGGTGACCACCTGACCCTGCTCGAGTGGGAGTTCGTAGCGATCCGAATACCCCACCGTGCCTATCCCAGTTCCGGGGGTATCAGCGGCGAGTGTGCCCTTGTCCAGCGATAAAACGTCGCCCGCCGTCAGGCTTAAGGTGTATTCACCATCGTTCATGCGTACATAGACGATGCGTGGGCCAGCCAGTTCCGCCGGAATCACATAATATTGAGCATACGCCCCGTCGCCATACCGATCCACTTGCAGGGCATCCCGCAGGCCGGGTAGCAGGACAACGGGCAAAGCACCCCGACCCTCGCTGCGGAGATGAAGGGTGAAAGCGGTGTCGGCGGGCAAGTCCATCGTATAGGCATCCACTTGCAGGGCCGACCCCACACCCGTCACGGTGTCGCCGATAGCGATAGGGCCACGATCCACGCTGAGGGTATCGCCCTGTGCCAATGTGACCATCGCCGCGCCCTCACCGGAAAGGTTCAGCAGATAGGGGCCGGGTTGCTCAGCGACATAGACCCACGTGCCTGCCTCCTCGGTTTGTTTCCAATTGAACGGGGCGATCTCGAAAGCGGGGGCGGTGTTGATGCGGGTGTTGACCCGTCCGCCGCCCTGTGTGTGAATGGTAAAGGTATCCCCCGGCACAACATCCAACCACAGCGGCGCAGGCGTCCCACTGATTAGGTTGAGTTCAAGTGATGCCCCATAGGTGAGGTGGGGGGGGCGCGTCGGGGCGGTTTGGGCTATCGAGGGCGCGGGTGACAGCCACAGCAACCCAATCATGATGAGCAGCAGTCTTTTCATGATCACAGTCCTTGTATCAACAGTGTTTTATGCCCCATTGTACAGAGACTAGCTGCTCATCACATCCGCCCTTCGTCGGAAATCAGCCCCCGGCGCGTTGAATATCGAGGCCGTGCAGCCGATTGTGATGGATGGTAAAAAAGGCCATTTCACGGGCGGTGGTTTCACTGAGGGCCGGGTGGGGAATCAGGTAATGATCGAGACTGTCCTCCGTCCATGTGGTGAGCGCGGCCACCATGCGATTGTTGGCGTCCTGCCACGTCTGCACCAGATAGGCGCGTTCTTCTTGCACGTCGTCGGGGATGATGTAACTGACGGGCGTGACCTTCGGGTAATCTTCGGCGCGTACCCCGGTCGCCAGCACCGCCTGATATTTTTCCGCCAATTCGGTGTAACTGAGGGAGGGCCGCGTCGCCACGCCAAAGCGTCCGGCTAATTTTTCGGGTGGAAATTCATAGACCCGCGCCACTGGTTTGATGCTCAAAATAAGGTGTTTCAGATAGTCTGCCGCACACCACCCCGGCACTGCCGCCGTGTAAAACTGGTGATCGGACATTTTGGCAATGGTATCGGTCACAAAATCGCGGCTGGCTTCGAGGGCGATGATGATTTCCGGCTTGGTTCGTGGGCTGTTCATCTAGGCTTATGCTCCTGTGTTGGTTATTGCCATATGAAACACAGCATCTGGCGATTGGTTGCGCTGGAACAAGTGTACCCACAAAAGCGTCCTTATGGGCAGAGAAACTAGAATTTTGCGCCACTAAGGAGCTTGATATGCGAAGACTGATGGTAGGATTGGTGTGTTTGGCTGTGATGGCGGTAGGGATGATGCCCTTGACGACGGCACGCGCCCAAGATAGCGGTTACCTGCGTTATAACGACGGCATAGTCGCGCTGGATTACCCCGCCGAATGGTACGCGAATGCTTATGGCGACTTTGAGCAGCGCGGCATTTTGATGGCCCCCGAAGCGATTCAATTGGACTCCGGTGACGGTGATTTGCTGGAAAGTGCCGAACTTGAAGAAGCAGTGATGGGCGGGACGCCGGTTTTTGTTGTGATGGTCACATCCCTTGCGGAAGTGAATGGTAGTCCCCGCGAAATTTTGGACGAACTTTTTGAGGGAACGAATGACCTACGCACCGAGAAGGCTGGCCCGCTGAATCTGCCGAATGCCAACGGCGCGGAGACCATTGGCACGGGTGAAATCAATGGCACCCGGCTGGGGTTTCATGCGGTGGCGCTGATAGGGCAGGGGCGTTTTGTATTCGCCGTCGGGATCGCCAGCGAAGACGGTTTTGAAGCCAACCGCGCCGCTTTTTATGACATGGCACATTCGCTGGAATTCGTGGGAGCCGACCATCTGCCGTCCCCGCTGCCTGTTGCACCCTCGACTGAATTTAGCCTGATGAATGGCTCCGGCTTTTCGATGCTTGCGCCGACCGGATGGCAGCCTGCCGCGATTGAGACGTTTGACGGCTCGCTGACGGTGTTTTGTACCCCACCCGCCGAACCCACCCGGCCCTATAACAGCGATTTGGCGGCGATTGATGGCTTTTTGGCGAATGGCACATGGGATGCGGCCCTTAGCGCGGAACTGCTTGGCTGTGTTATTGATCGCACCGTAGTGGGTGTCATCACCATCCCAATCGCGCTGCTGGATGCGGGCGGCAGTCCATCGCAGGCCGTGTTACAACGGGTATTGACCAGTGGTGTCGTCAACAAAATTGTCCAGACCCGTCTGGTCAACGTGCAAAATCATGCCGGGGCGGAGGTAATGGCGGTGGTCGAAGGCCTTGAACCAGTTGCAACCGCGCCCTATGGCCTGTATAGCTTGGTATTGGAGCATGAAGGGTGGTTGGTGATCTTTGCCGCCAGCAGTCCACTGGAAGATTTCGGCGCAAACGAAGCCATTTTCCGCACGATGGCCTATTCACTGACACCGCAGAATTTGCCGAATTATGATGATTATACCGGGGCAAGTGGCGAGATTATCTCGTATGGGACAGAGATTGACCCCGTACTGTCGCCGGATAGCTCCGATGAATGGCGTTTCTATGGCATGGCAGGTGATTACATTGAGGTTTCGGTTACCAGCACCGAGTTTGACGCCGTGTTAGAGCTGTATGACGCCGACGGCAACTTCTTGGTGGACAACGATGATTTCAACGACACCAACCCCTACATCACGTATGTGCTGCCAGCGGATGGCTATTATGTGATTCGTGTGTCGGCCTACAGCATGGGGGCAGGCGGCAATTATCATCTGTCGCTGCAAGTCGCCGAGGTCATCATCAATTAGGCGACGAAGGCTTGTCCGACATGGGCAGCAATCGCGTAAATCCGACCATTTGAGTCACCTAAGCTGCCGCCTTCGCAGGGATGCAACCTATGGCGACTCTACCCAAAGTCCCTATTCATGCGGTTTTCCGAGCATTATCCTAAAATGAATATCGGACAAGCTCTCAGCGACCGCATGGAAAAATAGGTCTATCACTTACGACAACGGCGTATTCAAGCCCCTCCCTATGTTTGGGGAGGGGTTGGGGTGGGGTCAAAACTGGGCTTTCCGCGCGGTCTCTCAAGCCCTTGCCGATGGTTGGGGATGGGGGTAATTGCCCCATTTCATTCGGCTGGGGGCGATAATCGTTCCGTGCCCATCCATGCCCCAACATAGGCGGTCAAGATTACCCGCAAATCCGCCAAAATCTCGTCATAGGTGACGTCGCTACCAAAGGTCGGCAATTCCAACAACGATTTGATGAGTTTGTGTGTCACCACGCTCACCCGATGGCGGGTATGGGCAGGCAAATCGGGCGAACGGATGGCGAGCAGGGCTTCGTTGGAGGCGATTAACTGGTCGTCTACCTTTTGCACTTCTTCCAAAAAGGCGGGGGTCGAGCCAAAAATCACAATAAAATCGCGGTTCTGCACATAGAAGGTATGCAAGCACGGCAAAATGATGTCCAGCACCTCCGCCAGCGATAAAAACGGCAGGTCGGGGCGCAACATCTCGGCAAACATCGTGTTGGCCCGTTCACCGTGTCGCGCCGCCATGACCCGCACAATCGCGTCTTTGTTGGGGAAAAATTGATACAGCGACCCCACCGCTGTGCCGGCCCGTTCGGCGATCTGCACGGTGGTGGCGGCCTCGATTCCCACCTCCAGAAAGATTTCGCGGGCGGCCTCTAAGATGCGTTCAACTTTCTGCTTGCCGCGATCTTGGCGGGGGGTACGGCGTAAATCGTCTATGGGATGATCCCTCCTGCGGGTGGGTTAATCGGTAAAGACATTCCACATGGTCGCGGATGTGCCACTCGCGGTAAAAACATAGCGGCCATCCGGCGAAAATGCGATATCCCAACTGGGTGACTCATCAACGGCGATGGTGCGAAGTTTAGCGTGCCGTTCGACATCCCACAATACAACGGCGTTATCGCCTTGGGCCACCGCGAGGGTTTTGCCGTTGGGGGCAAACGCGATGGAGGTGATGGGGGTCGGCCCACGATCATTCAGAAATAGCGCGATCTCCTCGCCCGTGTTGACATCCCACAGGCGCACCGTTTTGTCATTGCTGCCGGAGGCGAGCATTTCACCATCGGGCGAAAACTGCACACAAAATACGTAGTCGGTGTGTCCGGTCAGGGTGTGCAAGCGCTGTTGGCTGGCGACATCCCAGAGGGTTACCGTTTTGTCGAGGCTGGCGGTGGCAATCTTGCTGCCATCGGGGGAGAAGGCGACATACATCACCAGATCGGTGTGTGCCCACAGCATCGGCATATCATCCTCCGACTCATTGATGTCCCATAGGCCGACAAACCCGCGCAAATCGGTGAACGCCAACACACGGCCATCGGGCGAAAAGGCAATGTTCGCGCCTAGATACTCATGATTGCTGAAGATGGTACGAATCATGGTGCCGCTGGCGACATCCCACAGAGTAATATGAGACATCGTGCCACCCATGCCGCCACGACCAATCGAGGCCAATAAGGTGCCATCCGGCGAAAACGCGACATCCGATTGAAACTTGGTGTCAAGACTCAGGGTGTGTAGCACCTGCTGGGTCGCCACGTTCCATAATTTGACCGTCATGTCGTTGGCGGTGGTCGCCAAGAGAGTGCCATCCGGTGAGACGGCAATCGCGCCAAGCTCGTCGGAATGTCCCTCGAATGTGCCCGCCGCTGATACATAGCTGACATTGCCGATTTGGCTGTTGAGGGTTTCCATTTTCTCCTCGGTGGAGGGGGTGTTACACGCGGCAAGCAGAATCAGCATCCCGATTAAACAAGGGACTATGACCCATTTCATGAGGTTCACCTTTCTATAAATGCGAAAAAATCAGCCCCACGCTTTGATATACCAGAGTTGAATGGAGCCATCGGAATTGCCCGATGCGATGAATTTGCCATCCGGCGAATAGGCCACCACGTTGATCGGGTCGGGGATGTTTTCGGGGTCAAAGGGCAGGCTCATGCTGTAGCGGATTTGGCGCGTGGCGATGTCCCAAATACGAATAATGCTGTCCTGACCACCCGCCACGACGTATTTGCCGTCGGGTGAATAGGCCACCGTTCCGAAAGGCGTTGGCACGTCGCCTGTCAAAATGGCGATTTCATCAAGACGTGTCATGTCCCAAAGGCGCACAGTGCTGTCTTGGCTGGCCGATACCAGCGTGTGGCCGTCGGGCGAATAGGCGATGGCATAGACCTCGGCGTCGTGGCCGTCGAGGGTTGTTTCCTCTTTGCCATTCCGCACCACCCACAACTTAATCACGCCGTCCATGCCACCGGATGCAAGGCGCAGGCCATCGGGCGAGAAGGCCAAACTGCCAATTTGATCGGTGTGCCCGGTCAAAATACGCACATTGACGCCCGTTGCGACGTCCCACAGGCGCACGGTGAAATCCACGCTACCCGTTGCCAACAGCGTGCCATCGGGTGAAAACGCCACACTCAGGACGGGTTCGGTGTGGCCTTCAAAGGTGCGAATCTCGCTGCCCGTCTGGACATTCCACAATTTCGCCGTAAGGTCGCCGCTGGCTGAGGCCAAGTATTTGTTATCGGCGGAAAACGCGACTTGAATTACGCGATCGGTGTGACCCTCTAAAGTGCGTATTACTTTTAGGTTGGCGGTGTCCCACAGCTTGATTGTGCCGTCAAAACTCCCCGATGCCAACAGTGCCCCATCGCGTGAATAGGCCACTGTCCAAACGCTATCGGCATGGGCCATCAGGTTGCGTATTTTGGGAGGTTCGGTCGGTTCGGGGTCGGGCCACAACAGCCAACTGCCGAAAATGGCAACCAGTATCAGGAGCAGGGGCGCAACGACAAATTTCCAGAAACGGGCGCGACACTCCCCGGCGCGTTGAATCGGCGTAGTGCGGGTAATAAATCGGGCCAGCGCGTCAATGCCGGGGTCAAAAAACGCATCACGCGGGACTTGTTTGATTTCGGTGAACGTTACAGCACGAACATCGGTGGGCAGGTCGGCGGGCAGGGCCGTTTTTTGGGCGGCAACCGCGACAATTGGTTTGTTAGTTTGCAGGGCTTGGCGAATCTCCGAGCGCACCCAGTCGTCATCGGTGTAAATGCGCGGGCCAAAAGTATTTTCGGAGACTACCAGCAGCATGACATCGCTTCGTTCGAGGTTGCGCACGAGGCTGGTCTGAAAATTCACATCGTCAATGCCGTGTTCGCCACTGACATCCATGAAGATGTCAGCATTCAGGCGGGGTTCAAGGGCCTGTTTGACCCGTGTAGCATAGTCTAAATCGAGACGCCGATAGCTTAAAAACATCTGGCGACGTTTGCAGAAGGGTGATTTCATCATTTGCCCCCGCAATTGAAACCTGTAGAAAGCATTCTGATTGTAGCGCACCCGTTGGCTGTGCCATTTGACAAATGTCATCAAATTCTTCTATCAAACCCCATTCTTAATTTTCGGCTCTCTCCGACTTTGGGCTGATTTTGATTGACAAACATGGCGCAGCGTTCCTATAATGAAATTGTGAAATGTGAATAAACCTTCACATTTTTCCAGCAAAGACAACCAATGAGGGATACTCATCATGACGACTCAACACACATCCAACGCACTCACCGCCGATACCTACCTGATTGACCGGGGGCAGGGCGAAACTATCCTATTTCTGCATGGCGTCCCCGACAGCGCCGATATGTGGCAACCATTCATCGAAACCCTGAGCGCCGACTATCGCACCATTGCGGCCGACCTGCCCGGTTTGGGTCGTTCTGGCGTGCCTGCTGATTTCGATTTCTCCCTCGACGCGATGGCGGGGTGGGTGGATCAAGTGCTGATGAGCGCGAACGTAACCGGCAAAGTCACGCTGGTCGTTCACGATTTTGGCGGGCATTATGGCCTCGCATGGGCTGTCAAAAACCCTGACCGCGTGGCAGGTCTGGTGATTTCCAATACGAACTTTTTCAGCGACTATCGCTGGCATATCGGCGCGAAATTGTGGCGCACCCCCATTCTCGGTGACGTGGTCATGAAAATGATGAAACCCAACACCTATGTGGATGCCGTGCATAAATATGCGCCCAATCTCAGCAAGGAGCAGATTTATCAGGTCTACGAACTGGGCCTCAGCAAGCCGTCGCAAAAACAGACCATGCTCAAGCTGTATCGCGTGTCGGATTCATCTCGTTTTAAGGGGTGGGAGGACAAATTAACCGCCCTAACCAGCCGCGTGCCGACTCTCGTCTTGTGGGGTGATGCTGACCCGTTCGCGCCGTCCACCATCGCGGATCGTTTTGGGGGGCAGGTCGTCCATTATGTCCAATATAGCCATTGGTTGCCGATGGAGGGCGGGGCCGAAGTGGTGGCACAGGTCAAGCAGTTTATGGTCGAATCGGTGTTGGCCTAAGCGCCGTTGGCAGTTAGTCTATCAATTCATCCGCTGCCTGCATCGGTGCTAAGGCAATGGTCGAATGTATGCAGCGAACCTCAGCCCCCGGCCCCATTTGGCGAGGGGAGTCGAGAACGGCCTATCGAAGCCCCTCTCAAAGTGGAGAGGGGTTTGGGGTGAGGTAATCCGATTCACCCGTCGCTCGCCTATTTCGGCACATGGCCTAGTTCGGGAATTGGCTCGGTGGGGTGATACCGGAATCAGCGCCAATACCAACTTCTTCAGCGACGTCATTTAGAAAATGGTGAAATCCAGCACCTATGTGGATGCCGTGCATAAATGGGGGGTGGTTACCCAACGTGCATGATGGGGCAACCTATAGGAAAGATTCTGCTTTTCCCCAAATGCTCCAACCAAATGGGCGCGTTTATAACCGACGCTTGACAGTTGTGCCTTGTTCGCTACACTCAATAAATCCTACACATGGAGCGAACTGAATGGATACTCAAACCGTTCTGCTGATTACCCCCCTCATTGTGCTGCAACTGGCACTACAAATTTATGCCCTGTATGACATCTGGAAAAACCAAGGCGCCAAAGGCAATACCGTCGTCTGGATTGTGGTTGTCGTGGCATTCCAACTATTGGGTTCCATTGCCTATTTTGTAGTCGGACGCAAAGAAGCATGAATGCCATCGAAATCCGGCAGTTGGTCAAACGCTTTGGCCCAACCCTTGCGCTCGATGCCCTCGATCTGAATGTGCCCACCGGCAGCATTTTTGCTTTCATCGGCCCGAATGGCGCGGGGAAGACCACCACGCTTAATTTGATGACGGGTTTGGCTAAGGCAACCTCGGGCAGCATCATGATTGGCGGGATCGAGGTCGGCCAAGGGGCATACCCTTCGATTGGCTTCCTGCCAGATACGCCGGATTTCTACGGATGGATGTCGGCCTATCAATTTCTGGACTATATTGCCCGCCTGCACCACATGGAAAAGCCTGCGATTGATGAAACCCTCGAGTGGGTGGGCTTAAGCGCAGTGCGGAATCGAAAACTAGCCGGATTTTCGCGCGGGATGAAGCAGCGTTTGGGCCTAGCCCAAGCCATTCTGCCCCGTCCGGCGGTGTTACTGCTTGATGAACCAGTTTCGGCTCTTGACCCCTCGGGACGCAAAGATATTCTTGACCTCATGAACTACTTGCGCGGCCAAATGTCCATTTTCTTTTCAACCCACATCCTCAATGATGCCGAACGGGTCTGCGATCACGTCGGGATTATTCATCAAGGCAAGCTACTGATACAGGCCGACCGCGATACCCTGCTGGCCCAGTTCATCCGGCCCGTTTTTGAGATCGAATTTTTACCCGATGACAGCACTGATGTGAGCGGGCTGGTACGCCAGCTTGAAGCGGCGGCTTGGGTGGAAAAGGTCGAACAGCAAGGCTTGCATTTGCGCCTCACGGTGCGTGACGCCAGTTTTGCCCAGTGGGAACTCATCCAGCAGGTCGGCCATTTACCCCTGCTGCGTTTTGAGCGCGCGAACGCCACCTTGGAAGATATATTCTTGATGCTGACAGGAAATCCAAAGCATGTTTCGATACCAATTGCGGAAAGAACTGCATGAACTGTGGGCAACCCGCAAAGCCCTGATCGCCCTCGTGGTCATGCTCGCATTCGGTATGCTTTCGCCCCTTGCCGCCAAGCTATTACCCGATTTGCTCGATAGTTTTGGCGCAGGCCAACAGGTGCAGATTATCTTGCCGGAGCCGACCCTCAAAGATGCCCTCGATCAATTTGTAAAAAACACCCAGCAGATGCTGATGGCTATGGTGCTGCTGCTTAGTTTTGGGACGGTCGTGGCGGAACGCGAACGCGGCTTGATGACCATCACTTTCCCGCATGGCCTGTCGCGCCCGATCTTTGTGTTGGCGAAATTCACCGCCCTCTTAATTCTGCTAGGGCTGGGCATGATCGGCAGTGCCGGGGTGTTGTATTTTTATTGCACGGTGCTTTTCGAGCCACCGCAAGTCCTTAACTTCGTGGGAATTGCCCTGCTGTTGTACACCTATCTGGTGATGTTTGCGGCACTGGGCATCTTGGGGAGTACCCTCGGTCGAACCACGTTTGGCGCGGCGGGGATTACTTTTGGTCTGGTACTGGTAATCATCCTGCCGAGTCTCTTTATCCCGTTTGCACCGACCGCGCTCACCCAATGGGCGAGTAGCCTTGCCGCCGGGGATAGAGGGTCGAGCCAATGGGGTGGCTTGCTATGCTCGATTGCGATCACCCTTGGCGCGGTGATGATAAGCTGTGTTAGTCTCCAACGGCAGGAGATCATTGCGGGCAACAACCCGTGAACGTTGCTGTTGGCGAATACCCGCAAATGTTTTGGATACCTTCTGGATGAGCCTAGATTCAGCACGGCGGCTTTAAGGTTTGTCCGGTAATTCGGGCAAAGGCATGGGTGCCGGGGTTTGAAAGCAAAATTACCCTGCTTTGGGTAGAGACGCAGCATGTTGCGCCCCTACGTCGGCCCCTAGTTCAGGCCGTTTTCAACCGTAGGGGCATGGCTCAGACTTGCCCGCGTTGGCACTTCGCAACCGAGCAGCTAGAGCCAACCTCATTGCCCCAAGCCAAGATTGTAGTCCCGTCGGGCATTTATGGAATGGGGGGGCGGAGGTGGTCGCACAGGTCAAGCAGTTTATGGTCGAATCGGTGTTGGCCTAACCGCAACCTCTCCCTGACAAACAGTCATCCTCAACTCACCCGCTGTCCGCATCCGGTGTTACGCTCCTAAAGACGGCCTCCGGGATGTGGGTGGCGGTGGGTGTGATGCTGGGCGTCGGGCTGCGCTGGAAGGCGGGGGTCGAGGTCGGCGTGTCGTTCTTCTCAAATTCGTCTACTGCGCGAATGTAGCCGTACCGCGCCCCAATCACCAGCGCCACTAGAACGATCCCCCGCAGTAGTATTCCGAACATCGCACGCGGCGACATATCGGGCACTCTGATTTCCTCTAGCGGCGACCAATGATCTTTGGAACGCTGACCCTGCAACGACACGCGAACTTTGGCCTCGCGTAGCTCATCCAATAGTATGAGGAAGGCCTCGGTGTACCGAGCATCGCGGAAGTGGATGGCGTGGCGGCCTAGTTCGGGAATTGGCTCGGTGGGGGGATAACGACTGACGGGGATGAGCGATAGGCCCATTTGGTCACAATACGATTTGAGGGCCGGAAGTTTGGGTAGGTAGCTAGGCGAGATGATGGCAACGACGGCGCTATAGGATTCATCGGTTTTTTTGGTTGGGGGCGGAGGTGTCGTCAGGGGGTGTTCACCGACCTGCACCGCGTCCACCACATCCGCCAATTCGCGGGCCAATTTCATGACAAACGGACGATCGGCTTCGATGCCACTGACAAATAGGACTGCCATTGTTGCACCCTCCGCTAATTTATACGCTCTAGTCTACTCCCTTCCCGGTAAAACAGCGAATTACGAGGAAATTTAGAGGTTGTCGCGCACGAATTTCAGCACGCGGTCTTGGATCGGGCCGAGATTGTGCCGATCTTGTAGATTCAGGTAAATTTGCCCGCCAACGTCCGCCGGAATCTTGACCCCCGACTCGATAATCATCAGGGTGCGCTTATCCCCTTTGGCGTGCATAAAATAGCCAGCCTCAAAGACCACATTATCACGTGGGACGGCCTTCGAAAACGCCTGTGCATCCGCCAATTCATCATCTTGGGTGAACAAAAAGACCCCACCCAAACAGCGCCGGGCCGCCTCGCGGATTTGCTCCAGAATCGTGCCGCCTGCGCCGAAATCGCGTTGCCAGTCCATCACACGCACGTCATTGGCCTCCAAAAAATCGCGCAGGGCATGGGCGGTGGGGGTCGCGCCGCTGGAATAGCCGAGGAATAGGTGAAAACGCTCGTTGACCTTATCCCTCCAACTAACAAACTGCCGCCGGAACATGCCCGCATTGTTGAGCACCTCGTCCGGTGAATGAACCTCGACAATCACCGTGCCGCCACCGCGATAGAGCAAGCCTTCCTGCGCCAAGCCCGGCTCAGCAATAACCAAAGTCGGCAATTCTAGGGCCAACGCCATCGCGCCCTCAAAATGGCGAAATCCACTGGCAAACCGCTGTGATTGATCGCCTTGCTCGAAATGCCATTTTTCGTAAGCCAAGATAATCGCGCCCTGACACCGACTCAGCACTGCCTTGACCTCATCGTTATGCCATGCGCTGGCGGCAGGTAGGCCCGATACAAAAAAACGCTGCGGCTCAAATCCGGCAGATTCCAAACGGTTCAGGATATTTTGATGGATGCGGGCTTGATCGGGGGTCAATTTGTGTTCTTGGCGCACACTCAGGAATATGCGGAAAGGCGGGTTCATGTGTCCTCATCCTCGGTTGGTTGGATGGCCCAGACGGGCAAATCGAATATTTCGCCAAGCGTCAGGGGTGGCATCCCCGGAAAAAGGCTACTGGTATCAAGGACGTCGGTGCGTTTGCTGTAAATTTTCACCCCCGCCTGTGTAAATTGCTGCACTTCACGCGAGCGCGGATAGA
This sequence comes from Anaerolineae bacterium, assembly GCA_041753455.1. Classification (GTDB taxonomy): domain Bacteria; phylum Chloroflexota; class Anaerolineae; order Aggregatilineales; family J027; genus CFX10. The sequence goes on from JBGSUK010000010.1 coordinate 13,623, forward strand.
TGACATTGGGGGTAGGGCGCTTTAATTGGCTCAATTGAAGCCAGCCCAAGCAGGCTGCACCGTGCCTGCCTGAGAGGGAGGGTTGTCACTGACGTTCATCGCCGCTATACTTAAATTGCCGAGATAAGTATTACGGCGTTACAATTGATTGATTAAGCGATGAACGTCGGCAAGAATCCCTTCCCTCTTGGGTAAGCGGATTTTTGTTTAAAATGAATAACATCCAACATTACCTAAAAATTTAAGATTTTGTGCTGAAGTTTTTCACTTACCTAATTGAACTTAGATCAAAGTCCCCTTCATCGAAACAGCATTTGATTCATTTTCACTACTTATGGATAGGTTTCAAAAACATCAGAGAGAACTACGGTGCTTCAAAAATTTTTTGATTTTTTGACCAATAATCAAAAATTCCAAACAAAGAGCCAGAAGAAGTAAAATTAGGCCTTGCATACTTTTGAACTGAAAAGGAAAAATTCTATAAAAGGTTTTCTCATCTAAAATAAAAACTGTTTTGTTTTCACCCCGACTTATAATGTAAATATTACCATCATTTTCAATTGCGACAAAGTTTTTATCTGGTGATTCAATAATTCGAGTGATTTTTGCAAATCTGTCACTATATTCTTCGATCAAAACTTGGTTTTCCACATGGCTAGTACCCAATTCATACCAAGTTGGTTTGGGAAAAAGTGAACGGTCAAACTCTTCTAATTTTATATCAAATCCATAATAATTCACCTCCTGCTCATCTTTTGTATAGTCGTAGTAGCTTCGAAACACAATGTTGGACTGATCAGGCGAAAATTGAGGCGCGGCACAGTATATAGGACAGTTAAAAAGTTCGCGCTTTTCTTTGTCTTTAATATTAACAATATATAAACTTCCTCCTGCCCGATTTATATAAATAAGATAATCTCCTTTCGCTGACCAATCAAATCCGCTCTGGTCATAGCTAAATTTCCAATAATCCAATTTTTGGACATCAAATATATAACTGCCCTTTGATTCAGCCCGAAATAAAAATTTTCTACCATCCGGGGACCAACTATTCTCTAAAATATGGAAATTTTGAGTATTTGATGAATTGTAAGGACCAACTATAAATAAAGATACAATTAAATAAAAACTAAATAATAAAATAAATATATTTACAAATATAGGTGTTTTTTTATATTTATACATTATTAATATTCCCTACATATACCTTCATTTGGTTTAGCTTGACAATAAACCCTTCTTAAAAGCATATGGTTATCATCCAAATCTACATTCATTGTTTCGACAAGCCATATGGCTTCTTCAATGGTATAGGGTTTGAAATCAACACCGACCTCTAAAGTATATCCTAAGGCAGCGGCATTGACCTGCATTCCCTCAATAACCTGTATAGTCTTTTCTATTTCACCCTCGTCGGGTAGCCCACGCACATCCATCCAACCGGTAACATCTGTATTTACCGTCAATTGCACGCCAAAAGCCGAAATTTCTTGGCTGTTCCTTGTCCGGTATGTTGGGTTTTGGAAATGTTCATATGCAGCATCCAGATTATATTGATTTCTATATGAGCTTCCTACATCTAGGTCGTTTGAGTAAAGCCTCCAAGACGACCAAAGAACAAGGAGTGAATACCACTCCAAAGATCCTGTATTTTCTGCCATAGTTTCGCGTATGCCTTGGCGTAATGACGAGGCTTCTGAATCTTTTATATCGCCGGTAACATCCGTAGGATAACCCTGAAAATCCGTGAATTTTACTCCTTGGATTCCATGTAGCCCCTGATATCTTACAAAATACTCCCACCATCTTGCCGCATCCACCCCTTGTAATTCAAAAATGTTTGTTAGGCCAAAACTTGAACCTCGTAATCTCTCCGGCCTTTCGGGATCTAAACTCCGCATAATTCTACTTGTAGTATTTCCAGTAGCAGCATCGGAAATGGAGTTCAACCATGATATCGGTGAACGCAAAGAAAATCCATTAGGCTCAAAGTGAAGTGGGTCCCACCGTCCCTCAGCTATAACACGCCCATAAATAAGAGCGGCAAAGGCCTCATCAGACATATTCGTGAAATTAGCCTGATTTAAACGTATGGCAGGGTCTGTAAACATGGAGTGATATTTTCGGATGTTCTCAACTACATCTTCGCATTGATCGTTGCTTAGGTTGTTTTGTCTGCAACCATATTCTTGCCAATATGCAATAGCGGTTGCCACTTCCGGTGAGTCAAGAATCTCCTCTTCCTGTGTCATCAATTGTTCCGCGTCCACCCCAGAAACAACAAATTCAGATGAGAGAATAAACTCTCCCTCAAACGTATGAAGGTAAAACTTGTTATCTCCAAGCGACTGTAGGCTAACACGGGTTGGATTAATGGCTGAGATGAAATCACCCTCGAATAATAATTCCCCACCTAAAAGCGGCATCCAGTCATCGGGGCTTTCTCTAAAGCTATAACAGATGGGATTACCCAAATCATCAAAGTAACTACAGCGTTTGACATCTCTAGCATTTTCTTCATCTTGATAATTAAATACTGCAATTGGGTTTGAGGATTGAGAACGCCTTCCACTTCCAGAACCGGGGGATACTCCCCTCATAAGGTTTTCAAGTTCTTGGATGGCTTTATAATAAGACTCCATTGCATTCATGAAATCAGCGGCGGTGGCTTTAACAAGTGCCATCTCGGGTGAAAGATTTTCGTAACTCATGAGATTGCCCTCAGCGTATCAGTAGTTTTAGTTTGGGCAGCCCCCAGATTGAATTGAGGAGCTGCCATAGATCAATAGGTCAAGCGGGTATTGGTGTCTAGTTCAGCGCGACCCGTCACGCTAACCTTCCATGGGAAAGTCGTTGCGGCAGGTTGTAGATACCATGTCGTTTCCCACAATGTCGCCCCCATCGTCAGTTTGTGGGCCTCGCCAATGATGTCATAGCGGGCATTGTGATTGGTCTGGCTTTCAGCAATCGCCACCCGATCCCCTACGGTTAGGCTTAGTTGATTGGCATGGTGATTGCCTCCATTCAGGCCGTGACTCGCTACCGTCATCGCTTTCACCATGCCACGCGGTTTGCCTCGGCGCTGCACCTCAAATAGGGCGATTTGGCGGGCTTCTTCAAACTGATCCACCGCTGGCAGGTTCAACCGCAAGCTGCGCCGCCCATATTGGGTCATAACAATGGTAGGAACCGAAAACCGGGATAAGAAAGAGCGAGGGCGTAAATGGCTTTGCAAGCCTAAAATCGGGGTGCATAAGCAATGTTATACGCCCCCAATAATCACCAGCCAAGCATGACAGCATCCCATCGAAATCCAAACAGGCTTATTAGCCAAAACTTCCCCATACCCTCGCCGTCCACGTAGAATACCAACCTCCCAGTCAGGGCCGTCAATTTCATGCCCTACCAAATCAAGCCGATATAGCAGCCAGCTAGGGAATGTGGCTTATCCCGGTTTTCGGTTCCTACCATTGTTGCGACCCAATTTGTGTTCTTGGCGGACACTTAGAGATATGCGAAAAGGTGGGTTCATGCCTCGTCGTCCTCGGTTGGCTGGATGGCCCAGACGGGTAAATCAAATATTTCGGCAAGCGTTAGGGGTGGCATCCCCGGAAAAAGGTTGCTGGTATCAAGGGCGTCGGCGCGTTTGCTATAAATTTTCACCCCCGCCTGTGTAAATTGCTGCACTTCACGCGAGCGCGGATAGATCACCCAAACTTCACGTGTGCCTTTGGCGAGATAGGTCTGCCGTTTGCGGATGACCATTTCGGGATCGTCGTGCGGCGAAACAATCTCGACGGCTAAATCGGGCACGCCGGGGTGGGGCGTATCGGGATTCCAGCCGGGGGGGACATTCTCATTAAAAATGAAACACACATCCGGCACAAACGAATGGCGTAGCCGACCTGCCAACGAAAACATCAAAAAGGTAACATTGTCTTGCGCCACCGCCCCAATCGGATGTTCCTTGAGATAGAGCCGCAGGGGTGTGCCAATATTCATCCCAATCATGCCGTTGGTCATGCCGCCAGATACCATTTCGATCATCTCCCCGTCCACAATTTCGACCCGCGCCTCACTGCCCAGAGCCATTAGGTCATCTAAGGTAATGGGGGTGCGCTCGATTATTCGGTCAGCCATCGTACAACCTCCGTGCCTTGCCGTCGCTGTGAATAATCATAACACGGTTGTGAAAAGCGTACCCCCTCAACTCGCTCGGAGCAGGGGGGTAGGTGTGTTTACTGCTTGAGATAAACTTCCACACTGCCAATCACATCTTCGCTGCCAATCTGGATGGCGGGTTGACCGTCCACCTCGATGAAATCCACCTGTAGGCCCGTCAGCACCGACGAATTGACCACGATATATTGACCGGGTTGGCCGTCCGGCAGTGGGGCGATTTGGCCTTGCATGAAATCGGCACTGAACCAGAGTTCCTCCCCGCGTATTTCGACGCGCAGACCCGATTCATAATCGCCGAGATAGGGCTGAATGGCGGCGACATCAATCGGCAAAATTGGGAGCTGCTCCAATTCATAGGCCATGTTGCGCCACATCTGATCTTCGCTTTCGGCATAAATCGCCGCGCTGTCATGGGGCAGATCGAAGGCCGTCTCCAACACGTAATCGCGCACCGAGGCGTAATAGTTCTCCGCGCCAGAGCGATTCGACAGGATGATGATGCCCAAATTGGCGTCGGGCAGGAAACCGCAGTAGGTCGAAAAACCGAGCGTGCCGCCATTGTGCCATGTCAGCGACAGGCCGTGATATTGATCCGGAATCCAGCCCATCGCGTAGCCAAACGGCTCACCATCGGGATTGACGGCGGCGGTTTGGGTCGCGGTCAAATTTTCATCCGACACCACCCGCGTACCATCCGGGGCGACGCCACGTGCCAACTGCATCAGCAAATATTGGCCCATGTCGTTGACCGATGACCACACCACCCCGGCAGGCGCGACCGGCACGGCGAAGCGTTCCCAATCCAGCGGAATCAGCGGGCTGGTATCGGTCACGGGGTCATAGGCATAAGGCAGGGCGTGATTGGGGTTGGCGATGGCGGCATCAAAATCAGCGGTGGTCGCATCCATGCCTAATGGCGTAAATAGGCGGTTTTGCAGCATGTCGTTGTAGGCCAACGGCGCATCCTCTAATACCGAGCCCTTGACCGTCGCCGCCAAATAGCCACCGAGGGCCACCATGTAGTTGTTGTAATGATAGACCGTGTGGGGCGGGCCGAGCAGCTCCACATTTTGGAAAAATTCGACAATTTCGGCAGGCGTAAGCGCTTCCACAAACATGCGAATGTCGCTTCCCGGTGCGCCGGAAGTCATATTGAACAGGTCACGCACACGGATTTCAGGTGTGGCGGCGGGGTCGGATAGGGCGAAATCGGGCAAAATCTCGGTAACAGGCTGATCCCAAGCCCATTTGCCCTCATCCACCAGCGTGGCGGCGAGAAAACTGCTCATGGATTTGGTGACCGACCCGATCATAAATAAGGAATCGGCGGTGACGGGGGTCTGCGATTCCACATCCAGCACGCCATAGCCGCTGGCATAGACGATTTGCCCATTTTGGACGATGGCGACGGCTGACCCCGGCACATGATAGGTCGCCAACGCCTCGCTTGCATAGGCGGTAATCGCGGCAAAATCGGCCTCGGTCAAATCACGGGCGACTCGTCCGGACAAATCCACTGCCGCGCCGTTGGTATAGCTGACGGCCATACTGACAACATCGGCCTCAGCCGCATCGAGGGCGGATTCGCTGCCATAGAACCACATGCCATAGCTGTTGCCATCGGCGAAGCGGGTCACTAATGCGCCGATATTTTCACCGACGACATAGATATATTGTGTCCATGAACCGCTGGGCAAGGTCGCCGGATTCGAGCTAATGGCTTCGAGGTCGGGGGCCATGCCGAAGGCCTCCAACAGTAACCGTAGCCCGGATTCCAGATCATCGGCAGGCAGGACAACAAAGGCGGCGATCAACCCAGCCCCGTTGTCAAATTGGGCCAGTTCCGGCGTGCTAATGTCCGTCCAGCCAGCGGGGATGGTGACACTAAATAGGCCAGCCGGGTCGGAATAAACGATTGGGCCATCTTGGGCGGTGACGGTGGATGGGGCGGTGAGGATGGGCGCGAACGAAGCGGTCAGCAGAGCCAAAATGAGCAAGATTGCAAGTTTTCGCATAGACGCGATTTCTCCCTAGTATTGAATCAAGTGCAGGATGTCTCCCTGCCACTAATGGTACGCCAATTCGGGGCGGCAAGTTGCGGCAATTTTCCCCACCTGTGGCATAATTAGTCCCAAGCCTTTCACGCCAAAGGAAAATATTGCACATGGATGGACACCTCTTTATTAGTTATTCGTCGGCTGATGCTCAAGAATTTGCGTTCAGGTTACACGATACCCTCGAAGCTGGCCCGCCCCATATCCCGGCGTGGCTCGACAAACGCGACATCCAAACGGGACGCGATTGGGATGTTGAAATAGACAACGGCATAACAACCTGTTTGGCCCTGCTGTTTGTCATGACCCCCGACAGCGTTGAAGACCAATCGGTCTGTAAATTGGAATGGTCACGCGCTTTCCGCTATAAAAAAGCGGTTGTGCCGCTGCTGCTGACACGCGGGTGCAAAGTGCCATTTCGTCTGGAAAGCCGCCAGCACATTGATTTTACGGGGAATTTTGATCAGGCAATGGCAAAACTCCGCCAACATATCGCGTTTCTGAAATCCCCGGCGGGTGAGTTGCAGCGTATGAAAGACCAACGCGCCGACGCCCAGCGCGATTTACGCCGTGCGGATGATGCGCAGCGTGCCCGTATCCAAGACGAAATGGCCCAATTGGATGCCGACATTGCCCGATTGCAGGCAGTGGTAGATGACCCCGAAGGCGCGGCCAAACGCCAACAGGCCAGCATTGACGCCGGATTGGAACGGGTGCGCCAACCTGCCAGCGCCCCCCGCACCACTACCAAATTTATCAATCCGCCGCCCGGCCTCGCGCCTGATTATTTTCAGGATCGGCATGTTGAAACCAAGCTGGTCGCCGATTTCATCAACAATCCGGCCCAACGCCTGCTGACGATTATCGGACGGGGTGGGGTCGGCAAAACCGCGATGGTCTGCCGTCTGCTCAAGGGGCTGGAAATTGGCAAGCTGCCCGATGATTTGGGCGAGATGAAGGTGGACGGCATTGTCTATCTCAGCGCGATTGGCTCGCGGCGCGTCAATTTTGGCAATCTGTATGCCGATTTGTGTCGGCTGCTGCCACAAAATATCGCCGATGAACTGGACGCCCTCTATCGTGAGCCGCAGGTCTCCGCTGCCGCCAAAACCGAAAAATTGTTGACCCATTTTCCCGACGGGCGACACGTCGTGCTGCTGGATAACATGGAGGACGGCATTGACCCCGAAAAGCGCCATTTGACCGACAGCGAATTGGATGAGGCCCTGCGAACGTTGCTGGATACGCCGCATCATGGGGTGAAGGTGATTATCACCACGCGCCTGAAACCGCGCCAATTGACCTTGCATCAACCCGGACGCCAGCATACCCCCTTGGAATTGGATGAGGGCCTCGAGTCGCCCTATGCCGAAAATATCCTGCGGGCGATGGACGAGAGTGGCAAATTGGGCCTCAAAACCGCGCCGGATGCCCTGCTCAATCGTGCCCGTGAACGCACCCGGGGCTATCCGCGTGCATTGGAGGCGTTGGCGGCGATTCTGGCGGCGGATCGAGAAATCACCTTGCCGGAAGTGCTGGATGCCGACCTGCCCGACAATGTGGTCGAGGCGCTGGTGGGGCAAGCCTTCAGCCGCTTGGATACGACGGCGCAGCGGGTCATGCAGGCGTTGGCGATTTATGGACGGCCTGTGCCACCCGTCGCGGTGGATTATTTGTTGCAACCGTATCAACCGGGCATGGACAGCGCCGGGACGTTGGGCCGATTGGTTGGGATGCACTTTGCGCGGCGGGAAGCGGGTCAATACTTTTTGCATCCGGTTGACCAAGCCTATGCCCTTGAGCGAATCCCCAAAGGCGACCCGACGGATCGGTATGAACAGGGCGACCCGCTGTATACCCGTTATGCCCTGTATGACCGCGCCGCCGATTATTTTGCCCAATCACGCAAGCCCCGCGAAGAATGGAAAACGATTGGCGACCTTGCCCCCCAACTGGCCGAAATTGATTTGCGGATTGCGGGTGAGGATTACGACACGGCGGCCCGTGTGCTGCTCGATATTGATTACGATTACCTGCTGCTGTGGGGTCAATACAAACTCATGATTGCACTGCATGAACGCTTGCAGGGCAACATCGGCGATAAGTTTTCGAGGTTACGAAGCCTGAATAGTTTGGCCCTTGCATCAAATGCCATTGGACAGGTTCGAAAAGCCATCGAGTTCTATGAGGCAGCCCTACCGCTGACACGAGAACTTAACAACAAGCAGGCCGAAGGGGCAATTCTGTGCAACTTGGGCATTGCCTACAAGAATTTAGGGGAGGTACGCAAGGCCATCCCCTACTATGAGCAAGCCCTCCAAATTGACCGTGAGATCGGCGACAAACGCGGCGAAGGGGCTGACTTGGGCAACTTGGGCATTGCCTACAAGAATTTAGGGGAGGTACGCAAGGCCATCACCTACTATGAGCAAGCCCTCCTAATCGCCCGCGACATCGGCGACAAACGCGGCGAAGGGGCTGACTTGGGTAACTTGGGCATTGCCTACTATTCTTTAGGCGACCTTCCAAAAGCCATTGAATATTATGAACAGTCACTCCTTATCAAGTGTGAGATTGGGGATAAGAATGGTGAAACATCAGATTTGGGCAACCTTGCTGAAGCACTCATAGCAAATGGCGATTTTCTCAATGCAATTCGACATGCCGAAAGCGCCATACGAATTGCGGAGGAAATCGGGAATCCTCCTTCTTGTCATCATGCCTATTGGCAACTTGCCACAGCCCATTTGTTAACCGCAAATTCCAAAGCTGCGTGGCAAGCCATTCAAGTAGCCCGTGCCTATGATGTACCCGAAAACAATCACAACGTTTATGCGCTGGTGGGGGTCATCGCGGCGCGGTTGGGGGATTGGTCGGGGGCGGTATCGGCATTTCAGGAGGCGGTCACAGTAGCCGATGAGATGTTGGCTAAGACAGCCGAGTATTATGATGCGCTGGATGCCAAAGGCTTGGCGCTGGCGGGGTTGGCGGTGTGTGCGGTCAGAAATCCTCCTCCCCAGTCTGTAAGCAGCAGCGTTTCTCCCCTCCCTATGTTTGGGGAGGGGCCGGGGGTGGGGTTCTCCGCCGCCATCGAAGCCTATCGCGCCGCCCGTGCCATTATCTGCGCCAAAGGGATTGTGAATCGCGTGTTGCGGCTGCATGATGAATTGGCGGTGGTCGCTGAGGGCGATGCCGCGTTGATGGCGCAATTGGCCGAGGTGCGTAAGGTCGCCGCCGGGGAGGGGTGATTTCATGGGGGCGGGTCACCGTGCCTGCCGGGGTCGGAAAATGCGGGATGGCACAGGACCATCCCCTACGACCTTGTTCGTGATTCGGTATGGTGAAATATAACATAAGATAAGTTACGATAACACACATTATCACTGAGCAATCAATCCGAATGGCCGACGGCAAGCCTAACTTTACCTTAAATCTTCCATACCTTCCGCCGAAATCATTTATAATCATGGGTGTATGCAACCAAAGGATTACAAATTGTCAGCCACACCCACCATGTCCAGCCGTTCCAGTATCACCGTGTTTGTGCAAGAATTTGTCACCAACAGCGGCCTGTTCTGGATCTTTGATGCCTTGCGCGTCCTGACCACCGAAGGGATCAAAGCCTATTTCAGTTGGCCTCATGCGTTTCTACTTATCGGTAGTCTGTTACAAACCTACGTCCTCAGCCGCTCCAAATATCGTTATGCGTGGGCCAATTTTGTTGCCTTGATCTTCTATGGCGTGTTCGATGCCCTCTTGGAAGGCAGCGAATTTTTTACCCAGCCCTACCATATTTACCTCGCCCTCTATTCGACCTGCATGGCCCTGATGTATGCCCTGCGCCAACGCCATGCGATTATTGCAGCACTTGGGGAAGCGATTGTCCGTACCTCGTTGCTGGGCACCATGTACATGCTGGCCGAATGGGACAAACTGCCTGCCGACACCACCCTGCAAAGCTATTGGTTGGATGACCCCGGTCATCTTTATATTTTGCTGGCCTCGCTTATGTTTGGGTTATTGTTGGGCATCTCGGTGATCGCCCGCAACCGATTGGAGGCGATGCTGCAAGCCCTTACCAATCACCTTGAACAGATCACCAATTGGATATTTGACCCGCAGTTGGTGATGGAGTCGTTTAAGGATGCCAAGCGCCTCTCGTTGCAACGGGTCGAACGCACCATCCTGTTCATGGATATTCGCGGCTTTACCACATGGAGCGAACAGCACGACCCAGCCGAAGTCGTCCGCATGTTAAACGAATACTACAGCATGGCGGAGGAAGTAGTAGACGCCCATCACGGCTTCAAAATCCAACTGACGGCAGATGAGGTTATGACACGCTTCTCGGAACCAGACGCAGCTTTTCGCGCTGCATTGGCCCTACAATCGCGTACACAAGTTTTATTGGCAACATTTGACCTCGGCGCGGGTATCGGCCTGCATACGGGTGAGGTGATTGAAGGCATCATCGGCAGTTCCAAGACCAAACAATATGGCATCATCGGCGATACGGTCAACACCGCCGCCCGTCTGCAAAGCGCCGCGAAAAAAGGTGAACTCATTGTCAGCCGTGCCACATGGCTCAAGCTGAAATATCAACCCGCGCCATTAGATCAGCGCGTCATAGAGGCCAAAGGCAAAACCGAACCGATTTTCGCGGTGGTGCTGTAACACTTTTTTTACATCTGCGCTACACATCCACAAAATATTTGCTCTATCGTTGACTCCATCTGCCAACCCGATGGCGATCATATGTTAAGCGTCACCCGACCCATCCATGTGTGATTGGGATGTCTGCCCACCGCCAGACCACCGCTAGCACACGATCGTTCTACGCATCGGACACAAGCGGGAACATTTTGCATATGCTATACGTCATGAGACTAGCTTGCCGACCCACACCCATTTCACACGCTCAAGGAGGACTCGCATCATGAAATTCGTTTCACGCTTTTTATTGACCAGCATTGCCCTCATCCTAATCGTCATGGCCGCCTTACCTGCCGCCGCGCAGGATAATGACGTTCAAACCCTGACCATCACCGAAGCCCAATTAAACAGTGCCCTAGTGCAGGCCGTCGAGAATTCTGACCGACCTGTCGAAAGCATGAGTTTGAACCTGACCGATATGGAAATCATCCTGTGGGCCACTGGCACCCGCCCCAATGGTCAAGCCTATTCCATCGAAGCCGTGATCGTCCCTAGCATCGCCGATTACCGCCTCTATTGGACACTCGCAAGCCTAGAAGCAGTGGATGCAAACGGCATCAAGTCGCCACGTGACAGCGCATCGGGCCAAGCGACGGGCCGTTTCATTGATGTGTGGGAACACGCCTATAACAGCGTGCTCATCGCTCTGCTTCTCCCTTATATGGAGCAAGATAACCTCTATCGTCTGCGGATCGTTTCGGTCGCCGTCACTGAAGACGCCATCACGCTAGAATATCAAAAAGGGGCGGCTGACCAACGTGAATCGGCCAACCCGGACAGCGCAACGACGGGTTTGGATGGCACATCCAATACCCTCATGATTGCCGAAGTGCAGGCCAATGATGCCCTTGCCGCGTTTGCCCGACGCAATGAACGGGTCGAATCGGTGGCGGTTGATTTCACCCCCGCTGGCGTCAGAATCGAGGCGCAGATCATGACCCAAAATGGTCAAACGGCGGGCATTATCGCCATTTTGATCGGGCTGGTAACCGATTCCGGCGATCTGGAATGGTCATTGTCTAACCTCTCGGTGACGGCAGGCGTCGCGGCGGGTGATGTCAACGGGGATGCCATCGGCGCACTCATTACCGAGGCGTGGTCGCGCTTTGTGGATTTGCAGTTGAAATCTACGGGCAACGAGGTGGCGATTGAGTCGCTGGAAATGACCAACACCACCATGATTATCGCCATTTTGATTGGGCTATAGGGTTACTACATAGCTCAAATTATCTGTTTCACTGCCATACACAAGTATTTTATATGGGGATGGTAGGTGTAGTACCTGCCTCCCCGTTTTTCTCGCCCCACTGAATCTGCGCCGAAGTAGCCGATTGTTGTGCTACCCAAGACCACGCAACCCGCAAAACCCGTCCATTGTGCGATTCATACACATTGTACGAAACCACCAACCGTATGCAACAAAGCACTTTTTCTGGTGACAGGCATCACTCAGTCCCCTGCCCCGTGTCGGCTATAGTAGTGGATGTATTCGATTGAGAATATTTTCACAAAGCACTGCAAGCTACCCGCAGGCATGAGACCTACGATACAATAAGGGAGACACTGCAAACATGGCATTTCTACGCCGCACTTCACCAATTCCTACACAAGAGGCCGAACACCCTATGGTCGAATTTCCTGATTACATACAGCACCTCCGAATCCGCAATTGGATTCAAGACATGGTTGCCCTGTGCAAGCCCGACAGCGTGTATTTCTGTGACGGCTCGCAGGCAGAATATGATGAACTATGTGATCTGCTGGTTGATTCCGGCACGTTCATCCGCCTAAATCCCGAACTGCGCCCCAACAGCTTCCTCGCCCGTTCCGACCCCAGCGACGTAGCCCGTATGGAAGACCGCACCTTCATTTGCAGCTATAGCAAAACCGACGCCGGCCCCACCAATAATTGGATGAACCCGCGTGAGATGCACCATATCCTCGACAAGACCTTCGACGGCTGTATGGTCGGTCGTACCATGTACATCGTCCCCTTCAGCATGGGGCCATTGGGGTCACATATCGCCTACTGCGGTATCGAATTGACCGACTCGGCCTATGTCGCCGCCAATATGAAGATCATGACCCGCATGGGCAAGGCCGTTTATGATGTGTTGGGTACGGATGGCGAATTTGTGCCCTGCGTCCACTCGGTTGGGATGCCGCTGCAACCCGGTCAACAAGACATCGCGTGGCCCTGCGTCAAAGATAATAATGAAAAATGGATTGTCCACTTCCCCGAAGAACGCTCCATTTGGTCATACGGCAGCGGCTACGGTGGCAACGCCCTACTAGGCAAAAAATGTTTCGCCCTGCGTATCGCGTCGGTGATTGCCCGCGATGAAGGCTGGCTGGCGGAACACATGCTGATTATGGGGGTCGAAAATCCTGAAGGCGAAAAAACCTATGTCGCGGCGGCCTTCCCAAGCGCCTGCGGTAAAACCAATTTCGCCATGCTGATTCCGCCCCAATCCTATGAGGGTTGGAAGGTCACGACCGTTGGCGATGACATTGCGTGGATCAAGCTGGGCAAGGACGGCAAGATTTATGCCATCAATCCAGAAGCCGGTTTCTTCGGTGTCGCGCCGGGAACCAACTATAAGACCAACCCCAACGCGATGGACTCCTGCGCCAAAAACTCGATCTTCACCAACGTCGCGCTGACCGATGATGGCGATGTGTGGTGGGAAGGCATGACCAAAGACGCCCCGGCCCATTTGATTGACTGGCAGGGCAAGGATTGGACGCCGGAAGATGGCAAAAACGGCAGAAAGTCGTCGCACCCCAATTCCCGTTTCACCGCCCCCGCCTCCCAATGCCCCTCGATTGATGAGAACTGGGAAAACCCGGACGGCGTGCCGATTAGCGCGTTTATCTTCGGTGGACGCCGCAGTGGGGTTGCACCGCTGGTCTTCCAAGCCTTCAACTGGATGTACGGGGTCTATTATGCCGCGACGATGGGTTCCGAAATGACCGCCGCCGCCTTTGGCAAACTCGGTGAAGTGCGCCGCGACCCCTTCGCCATGCTGCCCTTCGCGGGGTATCACATGGCGGACTATATCAATCACTGGCTGCAATTTGGGCGCTATATCCCCGAACCGCCGCGTATGTTTTTTGTCAATTGGTTCCGCAAAGACGAGGAAGGCAACTTCCTGTGGCCCGGATTCAGCGAAAACATGCGGGTTCTGCAATGGATCGTCAACCGCAGCAAGACCCGCGCACGTGGTCTGGAAACCGCGCTAGGTCGTATTCCCACGTATGACGACCTTGATTGGTCGGGTTGTGACTTTACTCGTGAGGATTTCGAAAAGGTGATGTCCATTGACATTGCGCTGTGGAAGCAGGAAATCCTGTCGCACGAGGAACTGTTTATCAAGCTGTACGACCGCCTGCCCAAAGAAATGCTGGCGATTCGGCAACTGCTGCTGTCCAGTCTGTGGCGCGAGCCGGAATGGACGAATCGGGCGGAATAAAGCCCTAAACTTGTTGTCTCCCCCCTGCCCCGTCCGTGCTGGGATATGGGCATGGGATACAAACTCCTCATATTTCTCTCCTCCTCGATGTGTGTGGTGAATGGCGGGGGCAGGTCAAACAACCTGCCCTCGTCGCATTTATGATTGTTATGAAGGGGTGTATAAACGAAAAGGCACAGGGCTATACGTGGGTATTGTGAAATGTGGTGCGTTTGTCAAACGCCGTCATCGGTTATGGCGGAGGGTTATAATTGGCCGTTAACATGGGGGACTTTTGATACAATGGGGTGATGGCGGTGGTGTTGGTAGAAATCATACCCCACCCTCTAGCCCCCTACTCCGTAAACGGTGAGGGGGAGCAAGCATTCGTTGGCGGGACTTTGCATCGTCGCTATAGTATGGGAGGTCGGTGGGCCAGCCCCACAATAGCCACTCGCCGAGGTCAAATGTTGAGTTTGCCTCACAGTAGATTCGCAGGCTGAGGCTCGTTAGCGTGCGGTGACCATAATGGAGAACAACCATGAGTTACGGAGTGTATGTCGTTCCGACGGTACCGGTTCAATATACATGGGGAAACCTAAAGGCGCTATGGAGAGAGCTATTGCTGCCTCGAAGCGATGAAATCTTCGGTGGTTCGCTTTGGGTCAAGGATTACGAGACAGGGGCTGAGATGGAGGATGCCGTGTCGGTCACGGATGGCCTGTCTGAGAAACCGGATGGTGAACGAATCTGTGAGTTTTCCACCTCCGGAATTTTGCTCTTTACAAAGACCACTAGCCTATCTCCTTACAAAGACGGTGAACGAAAGTTTATTGAGCGTTATAGAAACAAGGATCAGGCATTCTTGGAAACCGTGTGGCAAGGATGGAAAGCGAGTGGCATCATGTTTAATGCGGAATCCTATACGGGCCAAGGACGCAGCAAATATGAAAAATCATTGCTAGTGACACTTGCTGCTGCCATTGGAAAACTATGTGATGGTTATATCGCTTTTAATCGTGAATTTGATCTTGAACTTCCAATAGGCCTCTACAGCCCGGATGAGTTTCTCGCGGCTAGACCCAAACAGCCGTAGCTGGAAAACAGATGAGCGGTGGTACGCACCGAACTCAGTTTCAAGTCACAATTAAACGCATGGTCTATAATTAATATTCTAAATAAAAACAAAAACCCGCTTGCCCAAGAACGAATGACTACCTTCTTACTGGAAATTAAGGATATTCAAGTTTGAAGTGTATATCCTGATAAATCTTTCAGCTAGATTTAGGTGGAAAAATGATGAAAAACTCACAAGAAAAATTTTTGCCATTTTTTATAATAATTTGTACTATAACAGTGGTTTACCTGTCGAAGGTTGTTTTTGATAGATTACGAGTGCCTATTGAAGACCTCTCTCCTATTGCTGTTATAAGTTTAGCATTAATCCCATTTGCGCCTTTTTTTATGATTTCTTCTTTTTATTTAACGGTATTTCATGATTTGAGGTTTAGCCCATTTATCGCCGAAAGTTTTTTATTATTGCTTTATCTCCTCCCATGGGGTTACACATTACATTTAACAGGTTTTTCTGGCGATTTAGCAACAACTGGGTTTCTTTTTTTCTACGCAATTTTTTGTCCTCCCATTTTTTTAATGATGAGTTTCCTGGTCTTTTTCGGCAAGATCCATAAAGGATCTCAGACATTGAAATTTGTCACTTTTTTTTCAATTGCCATCTCAACCTTGCTATTTCTAACGTGGGTATATTTTGGGGTGGTAATTTTTACTACTCCTCGTCCTTGAACTAAAAGGACATTTATCGGTAACTCATTAATCATTTTTGGTCACTTGACATTAAATGGCAAAAAACGCACGCTAACGAGCCTCAGATTGCGGATCTACTGTGAGGCAAACTAGGATTCACCTCAAAACTTGGCATAGGTGGGCGGCTCTTGAAGCTAGGCAGCGGGCCAAGTCTTAGTCGTTGCGAGAGTAGGAGAGAAACACACTGGACTTGCGCGAAACGGTTGGGTTTCAACGGCAGGGCGGGTCATAGACCACGCCCTACAAGGCCGTTTTCAATCGTAGGGGCATGTCTCAGACTTGCCCGCATTGGCTTCGCAAAAAAGCAGAAGAAGCCGAACAGACCAACCTCAGTTCGTTGTGGAACTATGCCTGCCCTCTATTTAAGCGTGGGAGGGGAAAATCGGCAATCGCCACCCCCTAGCCCCCTACCCCGTAAACGGTGAGGGGAGGCAAGCGTTCGTTAGCGGGAGTTGGCATCGTCGCTATAGTATTGGGGGTCGGTGGGCCAGCCCCACAAAAATCCACTCGCCGAGGTCAAATGTTGAGTTTGCCTCACAGTAGATTAGCAGGCTGAGGCTCGTTAGCGTGCGTTTTTTCCATTTAATGTCAAGTGACCAACTGATGCTGAACCTTAATCATGCAAAACTTTCCAAATTCCAATAGTATTGAAGATAAATTGATCATTTTCAAACAAGTTTGGACGTATCTTTTGGAGTGCGATAAGGCATTCAAGGCAATAGTTGGCAGTTTCAGCAGAGTCAAAGAGTCCATTAGAATTCAACTGAGGTCTAAAGAATCTCTCTACTAAGCATAATAATGGCATTATAACAAAGATAATATCTTCTGAAGGTGTCTTTATTAGAGGAAGGTCGCAAACCCTAAGTCCCCCTGTGAGCAATGAGAGATTAAAGTTAGAAGCAAGGTCATAACCTAAAAATTCTGTACCCGCACTAGGATTTTCACCTTCTTCTGTGATTTCAATTAGTTCAAAATGTATGGGGGTGTCTAGAGTTTGGTATGATTTGATTAATCTCGTCGCATTTGCCGGACTCTGAAGAATTCCAAATTCATTCACTGCATATACATGCCAAAAGAACATTTCGGAAACAGGATGTCTTTCATCAATATAATCCAAATAACGACCAGAAGGTGTTGTACGTTCAACACCTCTATAGTCCGAATTATCTGGAACTTCTAAGATTTTGAATTTCATTGACACTCCTAATTTTTCATGGAGGTGGCAGAGTATAACCAGATGCAACAGGAACATGAATCCTCGCATCGACGACATGGAAATGTGAAACGGTATTCCAAGGTGGATTTATGTTGCTCCTAAATGTGGACGACTAATCTATTCGATTGTAACCTCATATTGCCACTTGGCTTAGCGCAACCTACAAAGACCATGTCTCAAGTTTGCTTTTGGGTGCCTCCTATTTACAGCAGGATGTTGAATTACCAATACCGTATGCCCAAAATGGCGATACCGTTATGCTTTTACAGACGGCAGATGATCACAAGGTGTGCGATGTACCCACTTTCTACGCTTCATACAGATCACCCAAATTCAGTATCAGTTGTTGGTCGGGCGAGAGAGCCGTGAAGACGGTTCGAGGTGACTGCTTGTTTTGTGCTGAAATTCACAAACGTCACAAATGATACTAGCGAGACATGACACCTAACACTTTCGGGGCCGTAACACTCCGTTCCATAATGAGATTAGAGCGCAGGGAAGGGGCTATTCTCTCATCAAAGGGATACCCGATGGACAAAAAATGGTTTCTCAAATCTAAGACAGTCTGGTTCAACGTTTTGGTATTTGCAATGGCTTATTTTGGTCTGGGGATTGGCGATGCCGAAGGTTTTAGCAAATGGGCCGGAGAAGCAGGCGGCACCGATTTGGCATTTGCCGGCATTCCGTTCGCCGAGCTTCTATTGCGGTTCATCACCACCAAGCCCGTTGGCAGCGCCGGAAAATCCATCGTGAAATCTAAGACGATCCTTTTTAATGTATTGGTGATCGTAGTGCTACTGGTCTTGCTGGCGCAACCTGATCCCCCCGTTGAATCGCAGGCATTGGTCGGATTACTGGCCGTCGCAGGGATTAATCTGGTGCTGCGGTTTTCGACGGACAGCGGGATTAAGGTCTTACCAGTCGGCAATCATTAGGCGAGATTCGGGTAATTTATGTCGGTTAAACCCCACCCCCAGCCCCTCCCCAAGCATAGTTCACACTCCGACACTTTTGGGACGCAGGCGGGGAAAAATTAACCTCACCCCAACCCCTCTCCCCTGTGAGAGGGGCTTCAATACGGCATATTCTGCTCCCCCTCGCCAAATGGAGCGGGGGCCGGGGGGGTGAGGTAAACCTGTCCGAGAATCCCGCATTCGTGCCCTTCTCGAAAAACTGTCGGAGTGTGAACCAAACATAGGGAGGGGAGATAGGCGGTATAGGATGATTATTCGCGGGTCATGCTGGTGGAATAGCCGCCACCGGGCCATTGCCATGCACCGGAGAGGCGGTTGCCATCGGCGCTAAACGTGCCGCGATAAAAGGCGGGTGAACCTTTCGCCCCACCCCAAATGGTCAGCGTGTCGCCGTCGAGTTCATAGACATAATCGAGGGTGTTGCCCTCCGAATCATAGAAACGCGATTTGATGTCCGCGCTGGATTCGGTCGCGCCAAATAGACGCTCGTGACCGATCAGTTCGATGCCCTTGACGGGATGCCCGGCGTGATTCATGTCCACATGCTGAATCAGGAAAAAGCCGCCTTCCAGCCATTCGTAACGCACCTGCCCGACGGCTTCACCGGACAATTGCCATGTGCCGACCAGACGGTCGAGGCGCTGCAATTCGATACTGGGTTGAGATGGTTGGGTGTAATCGGACATTTGGGTTCTCCTGTGGGTTGATTTGATAAAACCAAATTCGGGTAAATGTTAACCCCACCCCCGGCCCCTCCCCAAGCATAGGGAGGGGAGTAAACGCCGTCTTGAAGCCCTTCCCTATGTTTGGGGAAGGGTTTGGGATGGGGTCAAACTAGATGCCGGGGGGGATTTCCTGTAGCGCCCATGTGTTGCCATCGGGGTCGCGGAAATGGGCAAATTTGATGCCACGCGGGTATTCAATGATGTCGCCGATTTCGACCCCCCGCCCGATCAAGTGGTCACGGGTCTGGCGGATATCGGGGACGACGAGATGCAACCCCTTGACCGACCCCGGCGTCATGTCGGAGATTTCGGGCAGGCCGCTACTGATGAGGATGGAGCAGGCCGAACCGGGGGGTGTCAGTTGGACGAGGCGCATGGTGTCGCTGACGGTGGTGTCGTGGTCGGCATTGAAGCCGAGTTGATCCACATAGAAGGTTTTGGCGCGGTCTAGGTTGGCGACAGGGACGGGCACGAGTTCTAGGCGCATTTCCATGTAGTGACTCTCCTTATTTAATGACACGATAGATGAGGTGGGTGACACCCATGCCCGGTACGACACGGGTGATTTCCATTTCCGGCGGAATCGGGCCAAGATGATCGAACAGGCGCACCCCCCCGCCGAGCAAGACAGGTATTAAGTCAAGATAGATTTCATCAACCAGCCCCGCCCGAAGTGCCTGCTGCAAAATGCTGGCGCTGGAAAGAGCGACATTTTTGTGCCCCACGACCTGCTTGGCCTGTCGAATGGCGCTTTCGACCCCATCTGTCACAAAGGTGAAGGGTGACCCCTCCATTAACCATTCGTCGGGAGGGTGATGGGTCACAATGAAACATGGCCCACCGCCCGGTGGATGCCCCCCCCAAGCATTGGCGATGTCGAACATGCGCCGTCCGGCAACCATCGCCCCCAGATTATTCCACTCATGCTGAAGCAGGTCGGCGCTGGCCTGTGAAATCATAAAAACCATGTCTGTGCCGGGCAGCGGAAGGGCCACATCGCCGGATTCATACCACGTGAACAACCGTTCGCCGCCGTCGCCAAGCGGGTTGTCCGGGCTATCATGCGGGCCAGCGACAAAGCCGTCCAGCGATACCGAGTTTTCGAAAATGACCTTACTCATGGCGGATGCTCCTATTTGATGACACGATAGGTTAGATGGGTGACGCCCTTGCCCTCGCGTACCCCGACGATTTCAAGTTCAACCGGGCCGAAGGCGTCGAATAGGCGCACCCCCCCACCCAACACGACGGGCACAAGGTTAATCTGAATTTCGTCCAGCAGGCCCGCCCGCAGACATTGCTGAGTGATGTCCGCGCCGCCGACCCCGACGTTTTTGCCGTTGGCATAGGCGAGGGCTTGGCGAATGGCGCTTTCGACCCCATCCGTCACAAAGGTGAAGCCTGGCGAATCGGCCCATTCGGCGGGGATGCTGTGGGTCACCACAAATACGTGTACGCCGATCGGATGTTTGCCGCCCCACGCATCGGCGACATCGAAGACGCGGCGGCCCGACACAATTGCGCCAGTGGTCTGCATCAATTCTTCGAAGTGATTCACGGTGTCTTGCGAAACTTTGAGGTCAAAATCGTGGTCGCCAGCGGACATTTTGAGATCGGTGTCCCCCGCGAACATCCACGCGAACACACGGCTGACATCATCGCTCGGCCCGGCGATATAGCCGTCCAGTGACATTGAATACTCAGCGCCTACGGTTGTCATGTTGCTGCTCCTTGTGTGACTATGATGGTGGTTAGGCCAGAAAATCGGCCAATTTCTCAAGACTTTGCGACCAGCCGATTTCCATGCCGGCGATGGCCTGTAACGCAATCGGCCCGACCTTGATGGCTTTGGCCCGCAAGGTGAGTTCGGTCTGGTTGCCCATGGCGGCAAAGGTGACGGTGTTTAGGACTTCGAGTTGGGGCACGCCGTCGTCATCCTCAAAGGCGGTGGAGACAAAGACGAGGCGTTCCGGTGGGTTGACTTCGCGGAAGGTGGCCCGCATCGGATAGACCACACCGTCGGGGTCAGCCATGTGGATCAGCAGGACACCGCCGGGGCGCAAATCTAGCTCGACATGCGGGTTGGTAAAACCGTGTGGCCCCCACCACTGGGCAAGATGTTGGGGATCGGTCCACGCCTCATAGACCAGTTGGCGCGGGGCATTCAATAGGCGGGTTATGACCACTTCTTGGGGGTAATCACTCATCGTCGTGCGGTTCCTCTCGTTGTAAGGTTTGTAGATAGGCGTCCAGACGATTTAGCCGCGCCTGCCATAATTGGCGGTAGGTCATCAGCCAACTGTCCAGCATTTGCAGCGGCTCGATATGCAGTTGGTAAATCCGTTCGCGGCCCTTGCGTTCTTCGGTCACCAAGCCCACCTCTATCAGCACTTTGAGATGCTGGGAGACGGCAGGGCGGGTAATATCAAAATGGGCCGCTAACTGATTCACCGACTGATCTCCTTGCGCTAGAAGGTCGAGCAGTTGGCGTCGGACGGGATGCGCGATAGCTGTAAAGACGTCTGTATCAGACTGTTGAACTGTTTTCAATTGCGGTAATCACCAATAAAATGAACGACTATTCCAGAACCCCTATTTCGTGGGTTTATACCAGATTCGGGTAAGTGATGTTCGTTTGACCCCACCCCCGGCCCCTCCCCAAGCATAGGGAGGGGAGAAAATGGCCTCTTGAAGCCCTTCCCTATGTTTGGGGAAGGGGTTGGGATGGGGTTAGTATTTACCCGAATTTGGTATTACTCGTAAAACTCTGGCGCTTTTTTGAGGGTTGCCCACTGCTCATGGTCATGACCGAAAATCACCAGCCCGATATGCTCCCGTTCGACCAAATCAAGCAGTTTAATCGTACTGGCGCGAATCGCTTGGGCGTCCGGGTTGCCACCATCGTCGGTCTCGTCACGGGTAAAGCCCCCGGCGAAGGGTACTGCGTCAATCGTCAACAAAATCGCCCCCGTTTTGGGTAGCCGCAGCAATACCGATTGATGTCCCGGCACATGCCCGCTGGTCTCAATCAGCTTCAGCCCCGGCAGCAGTTCCGTATCCCCGTCCACCAGCCGAATACGCTCGATTGGCTGATCCCATTGGGGTCGAATGTCAGCGTAACGTGGATTGGTCGCCGCATCCGCATGATGCACCCGCTGAACCACATATTGCGCCTGTGTGAAAGCCGCGTGCCTTCCGGCATGGTCGCCATCATAATGGGTTGAAATGACGGTATCAATATCGTCCGGTTTTAGGCCAATGGACGCCAACTGCTCGATAACGTCCTGCCCATTCACGAACTCGGATGCATCGTCGGGGATGATCTCCGGTAGGCCGCTGTCTATCAGAATATGCTGGCCGTCCCCCGTTTGCACCAGATAACACACAATCGGTATCTGGTATTCCGGCATGGACCCAACCTGCATCAGATAAAGACGCTGTACGGCGTTTTGGCTCATTGTCATCTCCTTAGAAAAATTGCGGAAATCCCCTAAAAACCGAACGTGTGTTCCAGAACATACATCATTATACGTAAGCAATCGCTTACCTGTCAAGTACCCAAAATTTGGAGGAAAGGTGAAGTGGGGATTAAGATTTTACAAATCGCCCCACCCTACCGTAGAATTGTGCGTCTTCAGAGCCTTTTGGACACCTCAAATCGCATGAAATAGCGCTAAAGTGTGTCCAACTTGGTTTGAAGACGTACACTCTTCAACTAACTATAGATTCTGAGTTTAATAGGCGAATAGCGGCACATTATATAAGTATGACCCGCGAAAATTTGCTAATAAAATTACAAAACTTGGGAATCCCTATAGGTAGTGATGAGACTGCCTCCAACCTTTCTTACCAAGAGGTGGATCGATTAACTGCACAGGTTTACTATCAAGGATGGTATGATGTTTTTGATAATCCCAAGTCTACTCCAGTCGGCATAGGAACCGTTTCTCCAGAGGACCGAGTCAATGTTGCTAGAGATTGGGCCAAACAACCATATGCTAAGGGTGTTTTTGATTTTCAAGGTGAAATCCAAAATTTGCTCAACTCGACTTATATTCCTTATAATCCATAAAACAGTGGGAGTTTTGAATTTGTCGGAAGCGATTCAATTTGTGAGCAATCTCAAATGAAACGAAAATTCCTTTTATCTTGCTGCCTTATCTCAACTCTTTTTCCGGTTTTATGCTGTAGTGGCGGGGCATATCTCTGTACTTCTTCATATATCAATATAAACAAACCCGTCGATTCCCTTGTAAATACACAACATTACGATATGGACGAAGCAATTGGCATAACAAAAAGTGTAATACAAAATAAACTTAAATTTGCTGGTGGTAGGGCAGAAATTAGTTGGATAGATTTAAAATTGATATGTAGCGGTAATAATTGCCAACCAAATAGTTTAATAGTAAATGTTACAGTAAATTCTAATTGCCCTTTGGAAGGGTTTTTTAGAGATAGCCAGTACGAGAGAGCTATTACACGGTTTGCATTTGATTTCGATCAGAATGTGGTCGAAGCTAATACTACATGGCGTAATACTAATCCCCTCATCGAATGGGACACTATGCCAGTAAAGAGTGAGAAAGCAATCCTTATCGCCTTGGAAGCCTTAGAACAGTATCTCCCTAGTTCGGGGGATTTTGATCTAGCGCTCGCATTTTCTGGTGGCTTTTGGCGTGTTGTAGCGTCATTTCCAGATAGAGAGCCTATTCAGTTCAGTATTGATAGTAAGACTGGCGATTTTGAATATTAGGATTTAGAAGTGCCATAATAAAACCATATAGAAACCCTCTTGCCTAGAAGCGAAACACAGCTTTTGTTATTATTTATCAGTCTTGGAGTTATCGCAGAGGGTGATAGTTGCAATCTTTTTAAAAGAAAATAGGTGAATTTTGGACCTGCCCACCCCAATGCTACAATGAAAACAATAACTACCTATTACATCGGCTCCGCCTTAGCTAAAAGTACACCGCCCTCCCCAATCATGCGGGGGGTGTCCCATGCGGCAGGAAAAATGAATTAGACTAAAATGGAGTTTTCTCAGACTGCCAAAATTTGAGGGGGTCTGATCAAAAGAGGGATTAAAGTAGCCTATAGAACCACAAAACCCACCTATGTTAGCGCATGGTGGGTGGGGCAGCAGTCCTCAAACAAAGAAGACTACAGCGGTGTGCGTCTTCAGAGCCTTTTGGACACCTCAAATCGCATGAAATAGCGCTAAAGTGTGTCCAACTTGGTTTGAAGACGTACACACCAGGGCCTGGTAAGGCAAACGCACGTCTAGATGCTCTCAAGGCGGCTTATGATTATCTAGCTTCACGTTATGGCTCAAATCCCGTTTGGAATGTTGCAAATTCTGACCTAAATTATTTACTTACCGATAAAGGTGCAACCGAGGCGGCCTCCTTATACTTGAGGTATTTGGCTGAGATATATTTTAATGGCGAAATTCCTCCTAATATTACCATTGATCAGACAGCCGTTTTCTTTGAGGGTTATCGTAGATATGACTCATTAGCACCGAACTTTAACGAGAGCATATATGATCCTGATATTATAAGTAATAATAATATAACTGTTGATATATTCAAAAGATATGGGCAAGAATGGTTTTTTATAAACTATTTGAATTATGGAATTTTGCTTGCTGATGAATGGTTCACGAATAAATATGGATCGCAGCGTCTAAAACAGTATTTGGATGAAGAATTTTTACAGATTGAAGGAATTCGTGCAAATGCAACACTGGGACTACCTTTTGCCCAATATTTTGAAATCTCGGAATGAGATAAAATGAAAATAGGCATAAACCACAAATTCTTTTTAATAATTATATTGATAATAATATTCTTTGGATTAATATTATGTCCCATTACTTGGATTGAGATCAGCCGCACGCAAAATGAAGCACTAGAGGCTCAAAATCGACGCACTCAAGTGAATGTACTTGCAACGCAATCGCACTTGGAAGCTCTTAGTTACTTACCCCAAGCACAAGTTGATTTTGTCAAAATCTATTCTGAAGTTGCAAATATAACAAATGATGTAATATTGCATGAAATAAATGAAGAGGGTAAGCTATTTACTGGAGATGGTCACAATTTAGCTTTAAATTGTCTTGGAGGACAGGCCGAACAAATACATGCCTCAAATCGTTCTTTTGAAGAAATTAAATTAGATTATTTGTCCAAATTCATTGAAGAGGATTATGAGCATTTTGTTTTTACTGATGAACACGGTTACAAGATTTTTCATTTTAGAAATTTGAGTGTTACTATTTTAATGTATGAGATATCAAAAGAAGATTTAGAATTTGATGTTTCTACCGATAGCCAAATATACACAACATTTTATATAATAAAAATAGAATATAAAATTCCTAGCGATTGTTAATGATGGTTTTAATAAAAACAAAAACCCCTTTGCCCAAGAGGGAAGGGGTCCTTGCCGACGTTCATTGCTTAATCAGTTGTAACGCCGTCATACTTAGATCGGCAATTTAAGTATAGCGGCGATGAACGTCAGTGACAACCCTCCCTCTCAGGCAGGCGCAGTGCAGCCACTTTTGGGCTTACCCACCCTGCGGGCTGCGCCAAAAAATAACTGCTCGGGATGGCTTCAATCGCGCCAAATAAAGCGCCCTACCCCCAATCATGCGGGGGTGTGCGTCTTCAGAGCCTTTTGGACACCTCAAATCCCATGAAATAGCGCTAAAGTGTGTCCAACTTGGTTTGAAGACGTACAGCAATCCCCACCCCAACCCCTCCCCACTGAGTGGAGAGGGGCTTAGAAGAAACGCAGGAGGGCTAGACGATGACCAAACGACGTAAACGCCGCCATCATGAAATTGAAGAATTTGACCCGCCCGTTCGCACCCTCGAAGCCGAACCAGATGCGGCAGGCGCGACCAACGAACACAACGTCTTGCAGATGCAGCGGCAATATGGCAATGCGTATGTGCAGCGCAAACTCGGCAGCAAAGCCGATGCCGCCGCCAATGAAGACCGCCTGATTCAATTGGTGATTGACGGCGTGATGGCCTTTGAAGAATTGGCGGATTATTGGCCGGTGGTGGGTGGGGAAACTGAACCGGATGTCCCCGGTGGCACCCCCGACGGATTGCGCCCCGCCATGTTTAATCTGCTGAAGGCCAAGATTTTCCGCTTTGGCATCGGGCTGCCGGATGTGCAAGAGGTCGTCCAGCAGCGATTGGCTCCGGAGGGGGTCATCGGGTTTGGAAAATTGGTGCTGTTCGGGCCGAAATATGAAAAACAGACCCAGCTTGATCGCCAATTGACCGCCAAAACGTCGTGGCAGATGGCGCGGCCCATCTTTAGCGCGTTGATTAGCCGCTATGAGGGGTTGAATGGGGCCAATGCCGATTATGCCGCCCGCCTGCGCCAGATGATGACCAAGATGGATTATGAGGTGACCACGCTCATCCCCCGCCTGACGATGGAATTGGAAGCGATGATGACGCCGGAAGAATCACGCCGCATGAAGGCCGTCGCCGAGGCCAAACAAGCCATGTCGGTCATGGGCAAGATTATTGATGGCGTCAAGACGTTTGATCAGGCCAAAGATTTAAAAGGCAAGATGGATAAATTTATGGGAGACGGCGGTGGGCCGATGGGGGAATCTATCGAATCGCCCGAACCGACGCCCTCCGCAATTAATCAGAAAAAGTTTAATGACGACGATGTGATTGAATTTTCCGAAGGGGCGAGTGTCGGCGGCGGTGGCGGCAAAAGCAAATTTGAACAGGGCGTGGCGGCCTATGACGCGCTGAAGACGATGGTCGAATTGTATAACAGCCCGGACGGCATCGCGGAATCCATCGGCAAGATCGCCAAAGCAGAATCGAGCGGGATGGGGCTGCTGGAAATCCAAAAAAGCACTTTTGACATCGCCAACGCGCTGACCAGTCAGGTGAAATCGGCGGGGAAATTGCTGATTGAGGGCGCAGCGGAAATGTACGATCTGCGCTATAAGCTACTGGCGAAAATGTACCCGAATGACATCGGGCGGCTGGCGAGTGGGACATCCTTGATTCAGCGGGCCAACAGTCTGCGCCAATTTGCCGAAAAATTGGAAGGGCTAGAGAAATTTACGGGGGTGTTGGAACTGCTGACGGGTGCGATGAGTCTGGTTCAAGGCGTCGAGGGCAATGATTTTGAGGCGATTGCTGGCGGCGCGATTGGCCTGACCGAGGGCGCAGTCAGCATGTTAGCCCCGACGATGGCCGTGCCGTTGATGCCTTGGATGGCGTCGGCGAAAGCGATGGTGCATGTGGTGGCCCAGACCAGCCGTATGTTACAAAACATCCAGAACGCGCAGATGAAAAAATCGCTGCAAGGGATGGAGGAGGAGCTGAACGTCGCGGCGCTGAATGCCCATTTATATGAGATGGCGATGACCGAATGGTTCATGCGCTACAACTCGCCCGACCCGGTGGAAAAAGCATTGGGTGAGCAGTATGCCGATAAAGCGCAGGAAAAGGCCGCCATCATTCAAAAGGCGCTGTGGGAGGCATTTTCGCGGGTGACGCAGGGCACGATCAGCAAATTTCCGATTTTGGCGGACACGTTTGATATGGCGTTCGGCGGGCACGATCTGGTGATGGATACGTGGCGGCAATTGCAGAACAAAAAGATTGACTCCTCTGGCGATTTATTGACCCATGCCGAATTTTTGGGCGAGGTGGTCATGAAATTGTCCAACGCCATGAGCGACCTCGAAATCACCATGAAGGCGCTGGAAGATGATGTTGCGGGTAAGGTCGGGGTGACAGGAAGTGACCGCAATGCGCTGACGTTTAAGAATAAAATATTGCTGGCGGCGGGTGGCTGGACGATTGAGCAGTCGTCGGATGACATCGAATTTGACGGGCCGATTGACAATCAGGAGTATAAAGATTGGCTGGCGGCGAAACTGCATGGCAAGTCGCTGGGTGAGATTCACGGCATGGTGCTGAATATCGAGGCGGAGGTTTTGGGCGAGACGATTAGCATGGCGGGGTCGGACGGCGACCTATTTTCGAGCAGCACGATGTCCGATAAGGTACTCAAGGCGTTGGCGCAGGCGTTGTTGGGCAAAGACCCCTCCGACGATTCGGTCACGTCCGATCAGGTGACGCGGGCGCTGTGGAAGCTGTGTTTGCGGAATTTACATATGCCGGATGGGAAGTATTTTAAGTAGTGCCTCAACCACCTGCTAGCCCCTACCTGTAAACGGCTGATACCACATTCGGGTAAAGACTCACCCCATCCCAAACCCTTCCCCTAACAAAGGGAAGGGCTTCAAAAAGGGCGTTTACTCCCCTCCTATGTTTGGGGAGGGGCCGGGGGTGGGGTTAACTGCGGGGTTTGTCTATCGCCTCGGCAATCACCTCCAAGACCCCGTGTATATTCTCCAGCACGTCATCATTTTTGAACCGCAGCACGCGCAGTCCCAAACTCTCCAAAAATGCCTGTCGCAGTGCATCGTATTCCATCTGTCGCTCATGAATCGGGCCGTCTACTTCAATGACCAGTGCTGACTTGGCCGCATAGAAATCCACAATGAAATGTTCTATGGCGTGCTGCCGTCGGAATTTCACCCCCAACTGCTCCTTACGCAGTTCTTGCCAGAGTCGTTCTTCCGCCAGCGTTGGGTCATTTCGCATTTCGCGGGCCGCTGTCCTGAGTTTTTCCCATAATTCGCCGTGTGGCGTGATGCCTGACCAGCCTTCGGGTTCAGGTTCGTCGTTTGGTGTTTGTGGCATCTGTATACTCCTAATCAACCCCACCCCCGGCCCCTCGCCAAGCACAGGGAGGGGAGTAAATATTGTCTTGAAGCCCTTCCCTTTGTTAGGGGAAGGGTTTGGGATGGGGTTCTTTGGTGCAGCCACCTATCAAAAAATAGCCCCACCCCCGGCCCCTCCCCTAACATAGGGAGGGGAGTTAGGCCCGCGCCAGATTCAACGCCAACAAGCGCCGCAGAATTTCTTCTTCATCCGCCAAAATCTCGACCTCCCACCCATAGGCCGCACACACCGCCGCATCGAGGGCCGTATGCAATGCGTCCAAACGCGGGGCAAAATCTCCGGCGGCTTTTTTGGTGGTGATTTTTTCCACCCCCCGATACACATTCAACGCATTATACAGATTCGTCAACGTGCGCTCTTGTAATGCCTTGTTTTCGCCCCTCCCTAATGCGTTGGGGAGGGGTTGGGGTGGGGACGGATTTAACCACGCACTGCGCTCCGCCTCCAATTGTTGGGCCGCCGCTGCAATGGCCTGATAACGCGGGTCGTCAGTCGGTTCTTGACCCGGCACAAACGGAAACGGGAACGTCTCAAAGGTGGTGGTGGGGGTATAACGCGGATCGTTGCCCTTGCCGAGCCATGTTCCCATGCGCAGCGACCACACCTCATGCAATTTGGAATGGAGGACGCCGAAGAAATAATCATCGTCGCGGGCGATTGCGACAACTGCTGAGTCAGGAAAGGAATTTGCCCCGACCCAAACAAAAACTCGGTGTTTGGCTACTCTAGGAGTGAAAATCTGACGCGAAAGACCATGAACAGCGCTTCGATAATCCCCTCCGCTACGACCCAGACGCCACCAATTAACTCGCCTTTGGTTGTCGCGATTTCTTGCTCTCAATGGCTTGAGGTTTTCTTCCACATATTTGAAGGGCGCTTCATATTGAGACGCTTGCTCGATTGTGCGCGTTCCGTAATCTATAATCCAATAATTACGGCTCATTTGCACGAGGTCGCTGCCATTCAAATATGGTTTGACGACATCGGTGTTGCTCTGCCCTGAAGGATTAACTGATTTTAGGATTGTTTGGGCGAGTTCATTAGGAATGTCCAGCGGCCCATCTTTTTGAGGCCCGATAAAACTAATTCCAGTATTTTGAGTCAGTTGTCGCGCCCAAGTAATATCCACGCCGCCCGTCAAATCGGCGTTGATGCTGGCAACGGGTAGGCCGTCGAGCATGATAACGTCCCCATCCCCCGGCCCCTTCCCCGTCGCAACAGGGAAGGGGAGAAAAGCATCATCGGCTTGGTCTTGTTCCCCGCCCCAATGCGTTGGGGAGGGGTTAGGGGTGGGGACGTTTCCCGCTGGCGATGTCGCAACAGGGAAGGGGAGCGAAGCATCATCCGCTTGGCCTTGTTCCCCGCCCCAATGCGTTGGGGAGGGGTTAGGGGAGGGGATAGGGGAGGGGACGTTTCCCGCTGGCGATGTCGCAACAGGGAAGGGGAGAAAAGCATCATCGGCTTGGCCTTGTTCCCCGCCCCAATGCGTTGGG
>JBGSUK010000013.1:0-1511 GCA_041753455.1 Anaerolineae bacterium
AGTTTTGCCTTGTAGACCTGCTTCAGAATGGTCTCTGAAGCAGATTCTAGGGTGTGGCAGGATATGCCCCCAAGGGGATTCGAACCCCTGTTTCAGCCTTGAAAGGGCCGCGTCCTGGGCCTCTAGACGATGGGGGCAGTCACAGAACGTAGAGCAGTATACAGACTCATATACCTATGGTCAAGATCAAAATTTTTAAGTCGCTCATGAATTTTCCTCCCAGTCCAAGTTGACAGCTTTTGAGAGTTCCATCCCCCTACAATAAAAATGTGGTTCTCAGTCACAACAGAAAGTGTTCGTATGCCTTCATCCCGCATTACGGGGTTCTATCAACTCAGTGTGATGGATCGGATTGAGCGTCTACGCGAATGGCTAACCGATGATCCGCACACCATTGCCGAGATTCTCCACGGTTCGGATAGTCTTTCGTTAGCGACCGCCGAACATATGATTGAAAATGTAGTCGGCATCTTTGGTTTACCATTTGGCATTGCTACCAATTTCCAGATCAATGGGCAAGATTATTTGATTCCGATGGTAGTCGAAGAGCCGAGCATCGTTGCTGCCTGCTCAAACTCGGCGAAAATCGTCCGTACGGGTGGCGGATTCATTACCCACAGCGATGATCCCATTATGATCGGCCAGATTCAGGTGCTCGATATTCCTGATATCGCCCAAGCCCAAGTAGATATTCTCGCTCAAAAAGATACGCTGCTACTACTTGCCAACGATCCAACTTCATCCATCGTGAAGCGTGGCGGTGGCGTACGTGGACTAGAAATCCGTGCACTTTATGACGAGCGCATCGGTCATATGCTGATCATCCATTTGCTGTATGATGTGCGTGATGCAATGGGCGCAAACGCCATCAACACGGCTTGTGAGATAATCGCGCCCGAAATCGAAGCGATTACAGGTGGACGAGTGAATCTGCGGATATTAAGCAACTATAGCGATCAGCGCAAAGCCACTGCCCGCTGTCGTATCCCCGCCGAAACACTCGCTACCGACGAAATGGACGGTCAAACCGTCGCCCGTCGGATTGTAGAAGCTGGTGTGTTGGCGGAAATTGATGTCTATCGTGCTGTCACACACAACAAAGGCATCATGAACGGCATCGATCCCGTCCTCATCGCTACGGGGAACGATTGGCGAGCGGTAGAGGCTGGCGCACATGCTTATGCCGCCCGTGATGGGCAATATCGGTCAATGACGCGCTGGTGGCAAGATGACGACGGCGATTTACACGGCGAATTGACCTTGCCGCTAGCAGTGGGAATTGTGGGTGGTGCAACCAAAGTTCACCCGACCGCACAATTAGCCCTTCGGTTATTAGGGGTCGAAAGCGCTCAACAGTTGAGCGAGATCATCGTGGCGGTGGGGCTGGCGCAGAATATCGGTGCGATTCGGGCACTGGCTACACATGGCATCCAACGTGGACACATGGCGCTTCATGCCCGCCAATTGGCCATCGCGGCCGGGGCCACACCCGATCAAGTTACAGCAATTGC
>JBGSUK010000014.1:0-1688 GCA_041753455.1 Anaerolineae bacterium
TTTACTTGTTCGGGGGTACGCGCAATAGTGCTGATATTTACGAGATTGTGGCCTTTGATCCCTTTTCAGGCCGTTCGGCCAAACTATCTCAGACCACCCTCCACAGAACCGGTTGGGCGCCCATCGCCTATTTGCTGGATAAACAAATGATCATGCTGTACGGCGGGGGGGACTCCTACGGCTGGCAACAGAGTATGGATGTATGGCAGACTCAGTATAACGCCCTCCTCGGTCGGATGAGCGTCGGCCAACAAAGACTGCCGGGAAACTTGCAACGGCCGGCCTGGGCTTTTAGCGCTCATCTGAAACAAATGTACGTCCTGGATGGCGCATCAGGTGACATTGTTCAAGTAGACACCAACACAGGTCAGGCTACGGTTTCCAGTGTCAAGTTACCGGCCGGGTCTGGGCAATACTTGAACAGCGCGGTCTATGCATCGTACAACAATAGGGTTTATATGTTTGGCGGGATGATAAGTGCAGCGATAGTGCGGGTCAATTTGCGGTATACGTCGGGTACAGCCGTCGCCCAATCCACACGGGTCAACGGTCTCGGCAGTATGTTGACGGCCACATTGAAGGTGTCCGCCACAGTCCCGGCGGGACAGAGCGTCCAATACTATCTCAGCAATAATGGTGGGCAAACATGGGACGCTGTACTGCCCGGCACGCCGCACCAGTTTTCGGCGCTTGGCGACGATCTTCGGTGGAAAGCAGTGTTGAGCGATAATGCCGCAGATTCCGCTATCATTCACAGAATCCAGATTGATTACATCCCCCGTGTGCCTGAAATACTCCATGTGAGTTACCTGCCGTTTGCACATAAAGCCCCGGCGGCTCCGCCCACTACCCCCCAAGGCATCTATGGCCGGGTGACTTATCAGGGGAATGTGGCAGCAGGAATCCCCCTTGCGTTGCGCTTTTTCAATGGGGCGGCCTGGGCTACCATCGCCACCACAGTCACCGATAGGGAAGGCAACTATGCCTTTGTCTCTGCCCCTACACTCGGTGATGAGCAAGCCTATTATATTCGCTATGGCTTCAACACCACGAATTCAAGCTACCTGTATGCCTGGTACAATAACCCGTTTTCAAGATACACAGCAGGTCAATCCTATCCAGGCGGCGATTTTGACATTGCGAACATTTCCCTGATTGCCCCCTACTCGCAGAATGCCTTGCCATATCCCGTGACGTTTTCATGGGCGCCACGCCCCACGCAAGCAGAGGAAACCTATGATTTGGAAATATTTTATCCGAATCGAGTTCAGCGATTCTTCGGCAGCGTACAGTCAGGGACTTTTTCCCTGACGTCGCCCATGCCATTCGTAGCGAGCGATCAATTGTATGGTTGGGAGGTCTGGGTAAACAACGAATGGGGAACCGGCGTGTCGTTTGATGCGTTTTTGGTCAAGTTCTCATCCGTCAACGGGTCTCTGTCAGAACCGGCTGACGTGATTGAGTCAGCAGAATTGCTTCAGCGCGAGTGGCGTAACGCCCCTCAGTGGCGCCCGTATACTGTGGGACGACGCTGAGAATGAAAATTTGCATTAAGGAAAAACCAGCACGTTAACAAGTTGAGGTAGCCTCCACCCAGTCCGCGAGGCGTTGCTGCAAGACGGCGTCGCGGTGATGCCGCCAGCGGTAGCGCTGGTGAAATTGGGCTTGGCGGCGGTCATAGCGGGCGC
>JBGSUK010000016.1:0-85676 GCA_041753455.1 Anaerolineae bacterium
TTATCCGACGAGGAGGCGACGCTGATGGGGTTGCCATCGGGGTCATTGTAGGTGAGGGTGACATTTAAGGTGTCGCCAACGGTACAGGTTTGTCCACCGATACCATTGATGGTCGGGTTTTGATTGGCTGGGGCGTTGACGGTCACACCGAACGAGGTGGAAGCCGTGCCGCCGTTGCCATCACTGAGATTGACGGTGATGTTGGCCGAACCCGCACTGGCACAGAAGACACTTAGGGGTTCACCATTGGCATTGACACTCGCTGCACCGGGATTATCCGACGAGGAGGCGACGCTGATGGGGTTGCCATCGGGGTCATTGTAAGTGAGGGTGACATTTAAGGTGTCGCCAACGGTACAGGTCTGACCACTAATCGGGTCAAGTGTCGGGTTTTGGTTGGCCGGGGCGTTGACGGTCACACCGAACGAGGTGGAAGCCGTGCCACCGTTACCGTCGTCGAGATTGACGGTGATGTTGGCCGAACCCGCACTAGCACAGAAGACACTGAGGGGTTCACCATTGGCATTGACACTCGCTGCACCGGGGTTATCCGACGAGGAGGCGACGCTGATGGGGTTGCCATCGGGGTCATTGTAGGTGAGGGTGACACTTAAGGTGTCGCCAACGGTACAGGTTTGTCCACCGATACCATTGATGGTCGGGTTTTGATTCGGCGGTGCGCCTACCGTCACACCAAAGCTGATATTGGCAGTTCCGCCGTTGCCGTCGCTGCCGCTTACGCTGATGGTCGCGGTACCTTGCGCCACGCAGTTAATTGCTAACGGTTCACCATTGGCATTGACGGTTGCCACACCCGTATTGTCGGAAGTGGAGGCGATTGTCACGGTATCGCCATTGGGATCGCTGACCGTTAAATCTACATTCAAGCTGCCGCCGGGCAAGCAGTTTTGTTGGGCTACCGCGTCAATCACTGGCGATTGATTGGCTGCTGTGACGGTAACGGCGAAGGTCTCATTGACCACACCGCCCTTACCATCATCCGCTGTAACGGTGACATTGGCTGTGCCAGCCGCCACACCCGCGACATTGATAACCGTCTCGCTGGCCCGAATTGCCGTCGCCACGCCTGCATTGTCGGAGGCCACATTGATATTCAGCGCGTCGCCATCGGGGTCGGTCGCTGTGAAATTGACATTTTGGCTCTGCCCTGCGGTAACCGACATATCGGCAATGGCAGCAATGGTCGGTGGATTATTTTGCACCACGGCGGGATCAACTTGTACTGAGAAGGTCGTGGATGTACTGCCGCCCTTACCATCACCCACTGCGACAGTGACGTTGGCTTTGCCGACTGCTATCCCATTGACCAATACCGTATTGTTTGGCCCTGCCGAGGTTGTGGCGGCTGCCGTATCCGACGAGGTGGCGGAATAGGTCAGCGGGTCATTGTCGGGGTCGCTAATCGTCAGGCTGACCGTGACCGTATCGCCGACTTTTAGGGTCTGGGCGGCAATCGCGGCAATTACGGGCGGACGGTTTTGCGGCGGCGGGGCGTTGACCGTAACCCCAAAGATGGTGGAGGCGCTGCCACCCTTGCCATCGCTGACCGAAACGGTAATTTGACCAGTGCCTGCGCTTACCCCGGTAATGCGAATCGAGGTATTGGAGTTCTTGGTCACGGTCACAGCCGTGTTGTTGCTAGTGACGGTGGTCGTCAAGGTATCCCCCGCGTCGGGGTCTTGGATACTTAAGGTGAGGTCACGATTTTCGCCAACATTGATGGATTGGCTTGAGACAGCGGCAATTGAGGGTGGATTGTTGGTTGCTGCTTTGGGATTGATGACCACCGCAAATACTGATGTATACGTGCCACCCTTGCCATCATTGGCGGTGACGGAAACCGAAGTTGTCCCAGAATTCAGCGCCGAAAGGATAACGGCCTGACCTGAGCCTGCCGTCGCTGATAGGATGGAGGGCAAGGCGCTGGTCACGGTAAATGTTACTGGGTCGCCATCCGGGTCAGTGATGCTCAATGGAACGGTAATGACTGTCCCTTGCGTCATGATTTGGCTGGGGATAGGGGCAATTGAGGGCGGATTATTGGTGGTTGCCTGCTGCTGCACGGTCACAAGGAAGCTGGTTTGGGCCGTACCGCCGCGCACATCGGTCACCCGTACCGTGACGGTTGCGATGCCTGCCGATTTCGCTTGGATGGTAATGGCCTGCCCGACCGGGGTAACCGTTACCACATTGACATTATCGGTGGTGGCGTAGAAGCTCGTCGCGTCGTTATCGGGGTCATAGATACCAAGCGCGACCGTTGCCGAAATGCCAGAACGAAGGGTCAAAGGCGCGATTGGGCTAATCACCGGATTATTATTGGTGCGCGGTGGGGTATTGGTGGGTAGCCGATTGCGAACCTGCAACCCGCTGACGATCACATTGGTGACTTCACGTCCACCCCGCAGCCACACATGCAGGCGGACTTGATATTGTCCATCCGGCACGGCATTGGTATTCCAGCCACCCAATGCGCTATTAAAGACAGGCACGGTCACGGCTTGGGGCGTAATGGGATAAAACAAGCCACCGGGGTTCGGGTCCGGCCCAAATTCCACCGCATATTGGATGAAATCGGGGTGACTGGCACTCCCGAAAATGCTGACAAAGCCTTGAAGCTGCTGCCCAAACACCGGGGATGTAATCTGGATGTTATTGGGCAAATTCGACGGAATGGTAGCGACGCCGCCGCTACTGGGAAAACCCGCAAATTTAGTCGGGCTGGCGGAGATTGCGCCGGGCGATGGAAAAGGCGACGGTGTTTGAATGGTGAGCGTGGAAGTTCCGCCGGGGGTAATGCTTGGCAGACGAGCGATGGTTGGGGCTTCACTGTCGCCATCATCGCCTCCACGCCGACACGCTCCAAGTACCAGCGCCGCTGATAGCAGTAGAAAGACTATCAGAAAGCGACTTCGGTGTTTTGCACGTAACGGCATAGCATCTGAATCCTTACTTGAAGAAACCAATATTTTAAGGGCATTGTATGCCTATTTGCGGTTTTCCACAACGTTCGTAGGGGTTCGGAAGTGTTGCGATTGTTCTACGCTTGGCGGCGTGGCAGAATTTATTTCCAAAGTCTATAATTTTGGAATGCTACAGTGGTTTAGGAGAAATCGAGTTATGACCGAGCAGCCAGCTTCAACCGTGCTGCCATTGCAGGGCATGTATCCTGAAAATGGGCATCGCATCGACGGGGAACGTAAAATCATTCAATCCATTAACCCGGTCACCAAAGCCGTGTTGGGTGAAGTCCCAGTCGCGACCCCCGAAGATATTCAAGCTGTGATGCAGCGTGTTCGGGCAGCTCAACCGGCGTGGGCCAGTCGTCCCCTTACGGAACGGATTGACCTCCTCCGCAGTTTTCAAAAATCCCTCTATCGCCATCATGAAGCAATGGTTCAAATGCTGGCGGAT
Source organism: Anaerolineae bacterium (assembly GCA_041753455.1). Classification (GTDB taxonomy): domain Bacteria; phylum Chloroflexota; class Anaerolineae; order Aggregatilineales; family J027; genus CFX10. The sequence goes on from JBGSUK010000016.1 coordinate 3,436, forward strand.
GAAGCGGGCAAGGTGCTGCATGAAGCCCGTATTGAGATGATTGATGCGTTTGGCGTGACCGAATATTATGTCAAAGTCACCAAGAAGGCTCTAAAACCACAACCACGTCATGTCATGCTGCTGCCCTATCGCCGCCAAAAAGTGGTGCGTAAACCGTATGGAGTGGTCTTAGTCATTGCCCCTTGGAATTTCCCCCTGCTGCTCTCACTGACGCCCATTATTGCCGCATTGGTTGCCGGGAATACGGTGGTCTATAAACCCTCCGAATATGGTACGCAGACCGGCGAATTGATTAAGAAAGCTCTATATGATGCGGGTTTTCCTGAAGATGTGTTCCAGATTGTGCATGGCTATGGTGATGTTGGCGCGGCTTTGATTGATGCCCATCCCGACAAAATTTGTTTCACAGGCAGCGAGACGACTGGACGCAAAATTGCCGCGAAAGCTGGCGAACATCTCATTCCAGTCATTATGGAATTGGGGGGCAAAGACGCCGCAATTGTCTTGGAAGATGCTGATATTGAGCGCACGGCACGCGGGTTGGTTTGGGCAGGGGTATTTAATGCGGGCCAAATGTGTGTATCCATTGAACGGGTCTATGTGATGCGTCCAGTAGCTGACCAGTTGATCGAGCGCATGAAATATCATATGGAAAAAAGTGTGTGTCCCGGCCCCAACAGCGACCCCCATTCGACCTATGGCGCGATTATCACCGAAGCGCAGGCCAAAATTATCCAGCGGCAGGTGGAGGATGCACGGGCTAAAGGCGCAACCGTCATGACCTTTAGCGAACCACATGGTGATAACTCGGAACGTTTTTATGCCCCCACGCTGATTACCAATGTTAAGCCCGATATGGAAGTCATGCAGCGGGAAACGTTTGGCCCGGTCATTCCGGTGATTCCAGTAGATAGCGAAGAAGAAGCCATCCGTTTGCATAACGATTCGGAATATGGCTTGACGGGCAGTGTGTGGACTGAAGATGCCGAACGTGGCAAACGCATTATGGAAAAATTGAACGTGGGGGTGGTCAGTATCAATGATCATGTGGTTTCGATGTCTACGCCAGAAATGCCTTGGGGTGGCGTCAAAGCCAGCGGTTATGGACGGACACGCGGCATTGAGGGCTTACATGAGATGACCTATACCCAAACGTTTAGTACCGAGCGTTTCCGCCTTCCCTTCAAATTTGACCTGTTTTGGCTACCCTATACCCCATTTAAGCGAGCCTTTTTGCGCCGCTTTTTCCATCTATGGTTTGGGGCAACCTTCAAAGATCGCTTGAAGGCTTTTAAACCCTAAACAAAAAGGGGTAGATCGTCTGATTGGATGACCTACCCCTTTCCATTTTTGCTCATTGGCTAGGCTTGATTTGCATCATCCTTAAAGGGATTGCTGTCCGAAGGTGTGATGGTTTTGTCGTCGGCGAAATCTACTACCACGTTTGATTCCTGTGAATCGGTCGGCGGTTTTGGCGCAGGTGGCGGCGTCGGCGGACGTGGGATAGGTGGGGGCGTGGGACGCGGCGACGGTGTGCTGCCAAATGATTGAGTGGGCGGCGGCATCATAGGCGCTTGTGGATAGGCCATATTAGGATTCGGTGTCAGATAGAACATCTGCTGTTCGGGTGCCTCGTCTGGCCCACGTATGACAGCGGCAATCACAATCCCCATGACACCCATAACCAGCATCCCGATACCAAATACTCCCAATGGCCCTAACATATCCTGCGCGATGGACCGCTGGAAGGCGATAATGGCATCCCCCGCCAATTGTTCCATCGGATTGGTGGCAATGGCTTGGGGTGAACTTACGAGGTTACTCAGCCATGCAAAAAGCGGGATAAAGACGAATAGGCCGCTAACGGCAAAGGTCAGCCCGCCCCACAAGAACAAATCTTTGGCAGAACGCACGGCAACCATGATCAGCAGGGCAAATAGCATCAAGGGCACTAAGGCGGCCAGCGGGGTCAATCGGTCAAAGAACAGGATGCCTTTGCGAACTTCCTCGAAAGTTTGGTCAACTTCAGTCAGGGTTGTGTCGCCGCCCTTCGTGATTTCGTTCCGCAAAATGAACTGATCGGGCAAGCTGTCGGCTAAGACATTCATGTAACCCTGCAGCCGCGTTTCCATTGCCGCCTGTGCGGTAGGATTACGCGGTTGACAGAATGGGAAGGTGTTGGAATCCCCTGCTAGATATAGGTTGATTTCGGTTTCTTGGCTAGGGGAGCAGTTATCCCATGAATCCATCATTTGTACGACGGCGTCACTACCCTGCTGTCCACCCAATGCTTCGCGCAAGATGGCCGAATCGAACCGCATATCAAAAAACTCGCGGTCATCACTAAAGTATTCAACCGCCACGACCGCGTTCGCTTCAAACTGCTCCTGCACCCGGTCAATCGAAACCAAATCCGCCGAGATATTGGCCCAGACTTCGGCATCGGTGTGGTCAATCGCATCGCGCAGAATGGTCAGATTTTTCTCTGTCTCCGAATCGTCCTCTGCCGCTTGTAGCTGCACCTGCAAAAACGAGGGGACGACTAATGGACGGAGTTTTTCATAAAACTCTCGATCTAATTCAGTATAAGTATCTTCTTTGCTCATGTAATCCCACGAAATCACGGTATACACCGCGCAGGGTATCCAGATCACGAGCGTTACAAGGAGCATAAATCCTAGCATTTGACCGAGGCAGCGCAGCATAGGCTTTCCCTTTGCTTAATGGACGGGCGAATAGACGCCTGCCAATCCAAGAATTTTGACCGCAACTAGGTTTCCATTTTCGAGCGTACCAGTGAGGGTAATTGCTGGGTCGGCATAGGCTGATTTGACCACTGCTAACCCGATGTGTTTGGCATGATTCTCAATTGACGGCACACTGGCGATGCTGGTTAAGGTGCCGGCTGACTTACCCTCGGTGTCAGCTAACGTGCTTCCTGCGGATAGGGGTGCTTCGATTTCGACCCTGACCAGCATTTTGGCTAATTTCCCGCGACTTTCCATCCGGGCGATAATTTCCTGCCCGACATAGCAGCCTTTATGGAAACTGACTGCGTCCCATAGACCTAATTCAAGCGGAATATAATCTTCGGTGAGTTCATGCCCGGCTTCGGGTAATCCGGCTTCAATTCGAAGGGCCTCGATTGTTTCCGTGTTGGCTTCCAGTACATGATGTTCACCCAATTGGAGTTTGAAATTTTCCAAAACTCCCGGTGTGCCGATGACCCAAAAACCATCACCTGCCAACCCCGGCACTCGTATCAGCAGCGTTTTGTCATCCGCCTTGGATTCATCAAGGCTCGTTTCCAAAACATGATAGAGGGGCAGTGATTCCGCACCCGGCCACCATTGATTGACCAACGCCGCGCTGTAAGCCCCGAAAATACCAATGTGTCCGAGTTCCTGACTAGCGTTTTTCGATTGGAAGCGGTCATTAAAAAATACATTGCGTTGCAGCCAGCCGCGAATCTGATCGGTTTTGCCTCGGTGGGTAATCATCAAGGCCTGTTCGCCCCGATTCAACACCACTACGCTGTCTACAATGCGCCCAATCGCGGTGGTAAAAACCGTCACACAGCCCTCACCCACTTGGAGTTTGAGCGTATCGTTGGTCGAAAGCCGATGGATTAAATCGAGGCGGTCACGATCGGTGCAGATGACCCGGCCCTTATCACTAAGGTCGGCCCAAATCGCATGGGTGCGGGCAGCGTGAAGCATTTCTACCAAACCATCACTCATTCTTGAACATCCTCGTCTGCCTCATCTGCCAATGTGTTGCGCCAATTGACAATATCTTCGGCGTGTTCTTCTTCGTGCCAGATCGCGTTTTCATAAATCAGATAGGCCAGCGGTTCGCCTTCCATCCATGCGAATACACGGTTATCGTCAAGGGTCTTGTCCTCCAGAACATTAATCGCCTCAATCAAGTGTTTGGCGACCCCTTGAAAATCTTCCCAGATCACATCCAACCCACGTCCGGCGTTGTTGTGATACTGCTCCTCGTTCCATTCGTCAATATCTTCAATCGTGGCGACGAGGGGTGCGCCCTTTTTCTTATTTTCGACATGCACCAAGCCGGTAATCAGTTCTGATTCCCATGCGGTCAAATGCGCCAAGACATCCTTAACCGACCAATAGCCGACGGCCCCCGGCATCAACATTTCGTCTTCCGATAATCCGTCAATCGCACGCAAAAATTTGCTGCGGGCACGCTCGTATGCGGCAATGATGTTTTGCTTTGGCACGTTGGGACTTGCTCCTAATTCTTCGAATTCACCAAAATCAACTGCACGTTTCTCTGTTATTATAGCAGTCTAAACCACACCTTGAGATGATGAGAATTGCCAGCGACCTATGACAGTAATTGTATTGCATCTGGTCTTTATCGGGTTAATTTTTGGCCTGCCCTTTATCCTGATTCAAATTTTGCACCGCCGCTATCATGTGGGCTACCCGTTGTTGGTAGTTGGCATGATGACCTTCAGTCTCTCTCTATTTATACGGACGGCGTTGCTATGGGTTCTGCAAAACAGCCCTTTGCTCAATTCTCCATTGATAGAAGCCACCTTAGTTGGGTTGATTGTCGGTTTTGTAGATATTGGCACAGTCGCTTTTGGTTATGCACGTTTGGCCCGCAGTACGGTCTATCGGCCTCAAGCGGTGTTGATTGGGGTAGGTCACGCCCTGCCCGAAATGATTTTTGTGGGGTTGTGGGTCATCTGGGTTGTGTTGGGGCTGGCAAAACAAGGCGCTGCTCCGGTTGATCTTTCCAAAGTAGGGGCAGATGCGCTAGGGGAAATGCTGAGTACCCTTGCTCCGTTGGCTTTTCATGTCACGGTGTCGTGGATCGTGTTACAAACCTTCCTACGCAATGAGGCGGCATGGATTTTTCAGGCGGTGTTATGGGGTGCGCTAGTCATGGGTACCGAAACCTTGTTATATCGGGGCAGCACCCAACCGGAACAGGTAGTTGGTATTTGGTGGGTGCTGGTAACAGGCGTCAATGGGGCGATCTTTTGGCGTATCAAGCCGCCGTTTGTTTGGCAGACCACTGCTGAAGATCAGGGTTCGACGGTGACATAATCCCGAATATCGTTTAATGTGCCCTCGCCAATGCCGTTTACTTCTAACAATTCTTCAATATTTTCAAATGACCCATTGGCAGCACGATAATCAATAATGGCCTGCGCGGTGGTTGGGCCAATTCCCGGTAAGGTGTCCAATTCCTCAAGGGTCGCCTCATTGATATTGACGAAGCGCGGTGCGTTAGGCGTAGGTAGCCCATTTCCCGTACTCGCTTCCCCTTCGGCTGGCAACGTTGGCACAAAGATTTGATCACCATCTTGCAGCCGTTGGGCCAAATTAACCGCATCAAGATTGGCGTTTTCCAATGCTCCTCCGGCAGCAGCAATGGCATCTTCAACTCGACTACCGATTGGGAGACTGAGGCGGGCTTGTGGATTTTGCACTGCCCCGGTTACATAAACTTCCAATGGCGCGGGGGTGGCGGTGGGTAAATCGGTGGCGGTGGGCTGTGGGGGCACAATTTCGACAGTAGTGTGTTTGGGTTCACGCAGGAGATAGATGCCACCAGCGACGAATAGCGCCGCCGCAAAAATCAGCATCATTATTGGGCCATAAGGCGAACGTCGTGGGTGTTCCATAAAAAAATTACCTATTTAAATCATCAGAAGATTATATGTATACAATTTTACCAAAATCTATAGGTTCTTCACAAAAGAAGGGTAAATACTTTAGTTGCGCCGTTAAACAAAGTTCATTTGGTGCGGTTTGTGACTTTTGACGAAATTTTTCACAAGCAATTGGTCACTTCTAACAATGATTAAACGCTTACCTACGTGGTATCTTGAGAGTACCTCCTAAACTCTAGCTCTACCGCTTACTTCTGCTGGTGAATGGTTGACAAATCCCTTACTTATATCGTTAACTCGTTCACCAGCGGGGCGGAATTTTTCCGAAGAACCCCCTACTCACCCATAACTCCATCAATAAAAACAAAAAACGGTACGCTTTTTGCCTACCGTAAAAAATGCTAGGTGCTTGTATTGATGGATTAGGGCAGCATCAGATTCGCCAAGCCCGTTAGTGCACCGATTTCTTGCAGCGAGGGTGGCATATTGTCGTAGTTGTGGCGGGTGACTGGCAAAGAAGCCATGATGTTGATTTTGGAGAGAATTTCACCCAGATCACCGCTTTGATAGACTTTGCGGTTCAAATGATAGGGAATCGGCGATTTTTCTGCGACTTCTTTGGGTTTGTCCCATCGAATCAACCGAATCTCGCCCCGGTCAATTTCGAGGGCTGTAATTCCGTTGGTATGAACACACGACCCCTCGTTCATATAATAGGGGACATTGTCCAACGACTGCTCGCTTGGTTTTTCATCATCGAAGATTTGAATCACCTGTTGGATTTGTTCAATTACCGGCGGCAGCAAACGACACATATTGGCGTCGGTGGTGTGTTCTTGATAACCAACGAGCCATTCATGCACGCCGCGCAACAGGGATAGCTTGGACAAAGGGCGGAATACGGGGCGATGGGTATGGCCCGCAATGACCATTGTCCGATTTTCCTTGCCCCACTCTTGTAGATGACGGGCGCGGTTACACAAAATCAGATTATTGTCGGCGGCGAAATTCAATTTCCATTTGGTCGCGTGCTGGATATGACGCCAGCCATGCCGTACTATTTGACGGCTAAACCATGCCCGACGATCAGCATTGGGGTCACCTTGATGCCCATGTGTAATAAACACCCGATCTCCCAACATTACGCCTGAATAGACGTTAATCGGGCCAAGCACAGGTCGCAGGTGGCGGTTTACTTTCTGGGGGTCGGCCCAGTCGTCATCGTGATTACCATAAACCCGCATATAGTAGTCTTCGCCGAGGCTGGCATATTCACGTTCAATCGCAAAAGCCGTGCTTTCATGCGCTGCGATGACATCCGAAAATTTACTTTTCCAGCATTCTTCAATATCGCCATTTAGCACAAGGCGATAATCATTGTCCATGTAATAGCGCAGGGCATTGATGTAGAGGTCGGAATTTTGCAGGAAGTCATCACTGATGGGTGTGCCATCCCCTTTATGCACGTCACTGAGAATAACATAACGATCTCGGGCGATTTGATAGTCGGGGATTCTTAACGCACTCTTTTTGGCTGCATCTAGGGATTTAAAGGTATGAGTGCGTTCATTGATTTTGAACATAGTGTCCTGTTATCCTGTTTTCGGCAAAAAAATCGGCCAAAGCATTGACCGATAGATTAGACTAGGCATTAAAATCTGGGTGCTGCGGAAATGATCGCCAGCGTGCCAAGTTTGGCATAATCACTGGTGGGATGGAGAGCCTTGTGAGTTTGGGGGCACGATACAAAGCATTCAGCCGGTCATTGAGCATCACTGCTTCAGTATAATAGCCCTCAAGCTGACCCATGATTGCTTCCCACGGACGCTGCTCTGCAAAGTGGCGGGTGTTGATTGCCATTTGCCGACGTAATTCAGGATGATCGCGCAATCGCTGGACTGCATTAACGAAGGATTGAGGATCACTACTACAAGTATACCCGGTTTTATTCTGAATTACTAGTTCGGCGACTCCGCCTTCGTCAATTACGACACACGGCAGGCCCGAAGCCATTGCTTCCTGAACCACCTGCCCGAAGGTTTCATTCGACCCGGTGAAAGTAAATACATCGGCACTCGCAAAAGCACGCGATAAATCCTCACCCACCAGATAACCCATAAAGTAGGTATTGGTGCCCGCGAAGAGACTTTCCAATTCCTCGCGCATCGCACCATCACCGATAATGGTGAGGGCCATCCCCGGCAGTTTGGCGACTTCGACCAACAGGTCTACCCGTTTTTCGTAGGCCAATCGCCCGACATACACACAAATGAGAGAGTTCGGGTCACGTCCATTTAGCAGGCGTTCGCGCCATGCTTGAGAACGATGATTGGGATTAAACCGATTGCCATCTACCCCGCGTCCCCAAATTCTTAGACGACGATAGCCCCAATCCTGAAGCTGGCGTAGGGTATGTTGCGACGGCACGAGTGTCAAGTGGGAGCGATTATGCAGGGTACGCAACCAATCGCGCAGCCCTTTGCCCAGCATATTGAATCCATAGTGTTCGGTGTAACCCGGTAAATCAGTCTGATAGTTGGCGATCACCGGAATTTTGCGGTTGAGGCCACCCACCAGACCATTGACTCCCAAGAGGGCAGGACTGAATAGATGAATTAAATCCGGTTGAAATTCATCTAACAGCCTGCCAACCCCGGGATTGGGCATCAGTCCGACCCGAGTCTCTGGCGCAAACGGCATCCCGAATGACCGCAGCGGAACAACCCGGCTCGAACTGACCTGAGTAGGGGCGAAATCTGGCGCAAAAACCATCACCTCACGCCCGGTTTTTTCTAGGTATTGAAGGGTAAGATAGGCCGATTTGGATACGCCATCCAATTTTGGCAAGAAGGCTTCGGCAAAAATGGCGACCCGTTTGACCGAGGCAGTTTGTGGCGTAGAACTGGGTAACTGGATTGATTCGCCACCGAAAAGCTGCCCTTCCCCGATTGATTCCAATTCTTTGCGAATTTCGTTTAAACGTTGGACGGACATCGTGGTTGTTTGCCTTTGCCCAATAATTCCCTTAAGCATCTAGTTACTAGGGTATCGCTATCGGGTTAAGTGACAACCCCTATCTTTTCAAGATTTCTTAAGATTTCGGTTAATTAATTTTCAACCCGGCTTCCTATCCTCAGTGCGTACAACATCTACAATACGAATTCATTTAGGTCATACCCGACATGTGGTATACTGGCAAAAGTGTGTCTTTTAACATTTCCTCAATGATTCTGGAATAAATTATGTCTGTAGACCTGACGACTTTAAGCATTGTGGAAGCCCGCGCCGGACTACGCAGCGGTCAATTTTCCGCGACTGATCTGACCCAAAGCTACCTAGATCGAATTAAGTCTCTCAATCAAACCGTCAAAGCCTATTTGCGGGTTACTGAAGAACAAGCCCTCGAATCTGCCCAAGCCGCCGATCAAGCCATCCAAAATGGCAAAGACGAGCCGTTGCTGGGGATTCCGCTGGCGATTAAAGACGTGTTGAGTACAGCGGGTGTCGAGACGACCTGCGGTTCCAAAATTTTGGCGGGTTACACCCCACCCTTTAATGCGACAGCCGTACAGCGCCTATTTGATGCTGGCGTGATTATGCTTGGCAAGACCAACACCGACGAATTTGCGATGGGGTCATCCACCGAAAACTCTGGCTATTTTACGACCCGCAATCCTTGGGATACTGAACGTGTGCCGGGTGGGTCGAGTGGTGGCAGTGCCGCCGCTGTTTCGGCCCGATTAGCCGCCGGAGGATTGGGTACAGATACGGGGGGTAGTGTGCGCCAACCTGCTGCATTGTGCAGTGTGGTAGCGATCAAACCCTCTTATGGGCGTGTTTCGCGCTATGGCCTGATCGCGTTTGCCTCCTCGCTTGATTCGGTGGGGGCATTTGGTCGCACGGTTCAAGATGCGGGCCTCATTCTCAATGTGATGGCAGGGCATGACCCTAAAGATAGCACCAGTATGAATACCCCTGTCCCGGACTATATGGCGACCATTGGGCAAGGTGTCAAAGGGTTGCGGGTGGGTGTCCCCAAAGAATATTTTATTGATGGGATGCAGCCAGCCACCGAAAAAGCCGTGCGGGCCGCGATTGCCCAACTCGAAGCAATGGGGGCGGAAATTCGTGAAATCAGCCTGCCCTATACCCGTTATGCACTTTCGACCTATTATCTGATTGCCCCCGCTGAGGCTTCTGCCAACCTTGCCCGGTTCGACAGCGTGCGTTATGGCCTGCGGAAAACCCAAGAGGATTTGTGGGAAACCTATAAGACCACACGCGGTGAAGGGTTTGGGCCAGAAGTCAAACGGCGTATCATGTTGGGGACATATGCACTCTCGGCAGGTTATTACGACGCCTATTATCTCAAAGCGCAAAAAGTGCGTACCCTGATTAAACAAGATTTTGAACAAGCCTTTGAACAGGTAGATGTCATTGCCTCGCCTGTCGCGCCGACCACCGCCTTCCGTATCGGCGAAAAAGCGGACGACCCATTGCAGATGTATCTGAGTGATGTGTTTACACTCCCCGCCAGCCTTGCCGGGATCTGTGGGCTATCTTTGCCGTGCGGATTTGATGAGAGTAATATGCCAATTGGGTTGCAGTTGATGGGGCCATTCATGCGCGAAGATGTGGTGCTGCGTGTGGGTCATGCCTATGAACAGGCCACCGAATGGCATATGCGCCAACCCGCGTTGTGATTATTGGATTGAACATTCAAAAACGGAGAAAAGTTGATGAAGGTCGTCATCCCTTTAGCTGGTTATGGTACACGCCTCCGTCCTCATACCTATACCCGCCCCAAGCCGCTGATTAATGTGGCAGGTAAGCCCGTATTAGGCCATTTATTGGATAAACTCAGCACGCTGGACATTAGTGAATATATCTTCATCGTTGGCTATCTTGGCGACCAGATTGAAGAATATATCACCAAACATCAGCCTGTTCCAGCTAGATATGTGATACAGCGCGAAATGTTGGGGCAGTCTCACGCGATCTATCTGGCGCGTGAACACCTGACCACCGATGAACCTGTCTTTGTGGTTTTTGGTGACCATATCTTTGAGACCGACTTTGACCTAATTAAAGATGGTAAACATGAAGCGGTTATCTATGTCAAAGAAGTGGATGACCCCCAGCGTTACGGTGTAGTGATGCTGGATGACAACCGCCATATCATAAAGGTGGTCGAAAAAGCGGCGCATCCCCCTTCCAATCTTGCGGTCATTGGGTTGTACTACATCAACAGCGGTCGTAAGTTGATTGATGCCATTGACCGTCAGATCAAAGAGAATAAAAAGACCAAGAACGAATATTATATTGCCGACGCACTGCAAAATCTGATTGACGATGGCATGAAATTTGATGTCGAAGCTGTTTCAGATTGGCTTGACTGCGGTAGCCCTGAATTGGTATTAGAAGCGAATCGGTATCTGTTGAGTGAAGGCGGCAAAGACAACAGCCATCAACTCCACTTCGATAATGTGATTGTCATTCCCCCCGTCCGAATTGACCCCACCTGTCGAATTCAGAATTCGGTGGTTGGGCCATATGTGAGCATTGCGGCGGGCTGCAAGATTGAATGGAGTATCGTGCGTGATTCCATTGTGGGCGAGGATGCCGAAATTCAAAATACCCTCTTGGAATCCAGCCTTGTGGGACAAAATGCCTTTGTTAAAGGGCAGTTTACCTCCTTCAATGTGGGGGATTCGTCCAGCGTGCGGTTCACCTAAAATCAAGTATTTAAGGAGGTTGTCATGCAAAATCGGCGTGGGCGAAAAGCTATCGTGTTGCTATGGATGGTCATGATGCCTACCCTGCTGGCGTGCAATCTCCTTACCATCCTAGATCCCGCGTCGGATGCTTCGTCCTCTGCGCTGCCCGACGAAGAAGCCCAAGTGATTGTTGCCGAGTATCAGACATGGACTCGCCTAAACAATGAGCCGTTTAATGTTTCGGCAGAACTATGGGCCTTATGTCGTCTCCCCTCACCGGAAGAAGAAGCCTATCTCGCAAGCCCACACGCGGAATACTATATCAATGTGTACGTCAACGATGTGGGGCGTGATCTGATTGTCCAAGAAGAGTCACGTACTTTCCCGATTGGCACGATTGTGGTGAAAGAAAAACTCGCTACGCTGGAAGGGGAAGTGCGTAACGAGTTGGGTATTATGGTTAAAGATGGCCCGTCGTCATGGCAGTATCTCTATTGGGACGATGGCACACTCTATCAAGCCTCGGACGAAGTTGGTCATTGTGCAGAATGCCACAGTGCTGAAACCGAGGGCGATTCCGTATTTTGGCCCTTATCTCCGCAATAGTCCTTTAGGCAATGGGATTACTGGCTTCGGCTTTGGGTAGTGTCACCCGCAGCACTCCGTTTTTATACTCCGCTGTAATTTCCTGTTGTTTAATGGGACGCGGGATATGCAAGCGGCGTTCAAATTTACCAAAACGGCGTTCCCGTTTGAGATAGGACGTGGATGGAACTGCGTCATCATGGCGCGTTTCACCGCTGATTGTCAGAAAATCACCACTAATGACCACATCAATGCTTTCTGGTATAACGCCTACCATTGGATTGGTAATGACGACGATGCTGGTTTGTGTTTCATACATATCCACTGGCACTGCATAGATGTGGCTCGCCGCAAAGGAAAACGCATCTTCCATCGCCCGCTTGATCGAATCTCCGACGTTGTTGATTTCACGTCGGGGGTCAAAACGCGGATTACCGGACATGGCAGCCTCCTATTGATAATATTGCTCGATCAGGCCAACGACCTGAAGCAGCACTTGGCGAACACTCGATTTTTGGGTGGAATTGCAGGGCATCACTGTAATGCCAGAGCCAACTTGGGTGCCGCGCCGGACTTCATTCAAATTCACCGCGCCCTGCAAGTCGGATTTTCCAGCGACCACCAAATAGGGTACAGGATGGATGTTATAGAAATTCTCAATTAACTCGGTGGCATCAGGAAATGAGGCTGGGTCGGTACTGTCCACCAACACGATAAAGGCCGTCATTTCTTTTGCCAAGATTTCCCACATAAAACTGAAGCGAGCTTGGCCGGGGGTACCATACAAATGAAGTTGGTGACCATCAATCGTGGCCCGTCCATAATCCATTGCTACGGTCGTGTCGGCTTTAATCCCGCTGTCCTCAGTGGTGATTTTGCGCTCAGTGCTGACCACTGGAACATCCGAAATCGCATTCACAAAACTGGTTTTCCCAGAGCTAAACGGCCCGGTCACAATCACCTTATACAGCGACATTCGACTCACTCCTAAAATTCCGCGCTTCAGTTGTCAGCATTTTATCGTGCCAAGCCCTAATTATCCAGAGATGGACTACTCAGGTTCGGGCGGTGGTGGGGCAGGCATTGTGCCCTGTTTCCGAAAATCCACAAACCGATAGCCCACGCCGCGTTCGGTCAAAATATAGCGGGGATTGGTGGGGTCGGATTCGATTTTTTCCCGCAGATAGTTCACATAGAGGCGGACATAATGGGCTTCATCCCGATATTCATAACCCCACACTTTTGCCAATAGCTGTTCATGTGGGACTGTCCAACCCGCGTTTTCAATGAGATGGTACAGCAGACGATATTCAGTGGGACGGAGCTTAATGCGTTCGCCTTTAACGATAACCTCACGTTGATTGAAGTCTACACTCAGGTACTCATCAATTTTCATGACGGCATCACTGGGAGGCGCAGGCATATCTAAACGACGCAGCACCGCCCGCACCCGACTGGATAGCTCACGTGGGCCAAAGGGCTTGGTGACATAATCATCCGCCCCCAGTTCCAAACCGACTACCTTGTCGTCTTCTTCACTTTTGGCGGTTAGGATGATGACTGGGATGCTTGAAAACTCGCGTAACATGCGCAGGGTCTCAAAACCATCCACCTGCGGCATCATGATATCTAGAATCACCAAGTCGGGCAGTTTGGTACGGATCGTTTCTAGGGCATCTAAGCCATTACGGGCCTCCAAAACATGGAAGCCTTCCAGTTCCAAATTCATACGAATGAAATCAATCATTCGGGCCTCATCATCCACCACCAAAATCCGCTTGGCCTCTTTGGGGATGGAGCGCGGCATTTGCGGTTTCATAGCAAAATCCTTTGGTGTCAAACCATTTAGTCACGGATGAAGGTCATCACTTCTTCTTCTTCACCCGTTGGCATGATCTCAACATAGTTGATGCGCCACCACGGAATCATTACTTGAGTAACTTCTTCCATCAGGTAGCTGAAATCTTTGCCATCCCGTTTGCGCGGGTTTACCAGTGTTAAAAATTGATGGGTCGGATCTGGAAGTTCGGCGACCTCTGCCATGATTGCCTCACCATCCGAGACATGTACATAAACGGTTTGCATCGTAGAACCATCCTATTTGAAGTAAATACGGAGCGCCAATTTTCCAAAACGCATCTCATCCCCATCATGTATAATACGCGCTTGACGAGGGATAAGTCGCTGCCCATTCAAAAAAGTCCCGTTCACACTGCCCATATCGAGCAGGGTGAGGGTATTGTCGTTATATTGGATCACGGCATGGGCACGAGAAATTCCCTGCTCCACCGCATTATAGGACGAAAGATCAATATCCGGATAATGACCAGATTGAACGTCGGCACGGCCTACGGTCATTTCGGCTCTAAGCCGAACAACTACTGGTTCGGCAACCCCGGTGATATGAAGCACCAGCGAAGTGATTCCTTTAAGGCTGGTTGTGCCGCCATAAATTTGGGTGTTGATAGCATCAAAAGCCGATGCCGTGTTGTTTTTAAGTTCTTGTGTCCCAATCGTGGTTGTACTTGTGCTGGTTGATCCCTGTAATGCTAAGAGAATAGGATTTCCGCATTCGTCGCAGAAATACTCTCCCTCCCGATTACCTGTCCCACAATAATTACAAATAATCATGTGATTATTCCTTGCTCTCGTCGGGCGGGGGCAGCATCAATGATCGCGTGCCAAATTTTAGAGTCTTACGTCCCTCTTCTGAGAGTTTATTGGTCTGACGCACCCGTCGGGCCTCTTCCATTGCCATGTGGGCTAGATCTTCTTGACCTGCTTGCAACAAGCGCGTCGCAAGGTTTTCCAGTCGCTGGGTGGCTTCTTGGATTCGACCCTCACCGATGGCTTTTTCGGCTTTTTGCTGCATCCGATACAGTGCCAATTTGCCAAGTGCATCAATAATCATCTTAGGGGGTTCTTCGGCAGGCGGTTTGGCCGAAATTTCGGTTGTCTGGTCAACAATCGCCTTAAATTCATAACGTTCCGATTCGCCAATTAGATCACCCGTAATATCCAGCCTCACCGTTGACCGAAAACCCGGTTTCATATTGGCGGGCATCTGGAATTGCAGCAATACACGGGTTGGGCGGGTGCTTTGGAGTGCGCCGAGGTTGATGGGCTGTGATGTTACCTCTAAGGGTTGGGCACTGGGTGACAGGCGAAAAGCCGACTCAATCTGGATATCTGAATCGGGTGCTACACTTAGGCGCAGGCGCTCGGCAAAGGCTTCCGACAAGGTGCGGATACGATCATTCAAGAAATTGATGACCGCGCTGGGAGAATTGACATAGGTTGCCCCACCGCCTGTTTTAGCCGTCAGGTCATCCAAAAAGATGTCATTCCATTCGTCGCCAATGCCCATTGCGCTGATACTGATTCCTACTTTCTTGGCATCATCGGCCAGCTCAAGACACAATTGCTCATCACCATAAGTACGCCCATCGGTAATCAGAATGACATGATTGACAAATTTGCGGTTGAAGTGGAACTTGACCTGCTCATAGGCGGCTGATAGTCCTTGAAAAATTTCGGTGCCGCCACCCGCTGCAATGGTATTCACCCGCGACTTGATACTCTCAGGTTCGGTGACGGGGTCACTTTTGACCAGCACATCGGCCCGATCGCTAAACGCGACCACACATAAGCGGTCTTCTTTGCTCAATTGAGACAGAATTTGATGCGAGGCGACTTTGACCTTTTCTAGCCGGGTGCCGCGCATAGAAGCGCTATGGTCGAGTACCAATGCGATATTAAGGGGCGCTTTACGTGGTTCTCCGGGTGTAGAGGCTTGATCGCCTACGCTACGCGCCGCAACTTCGAGCAGCAAGTACATCACCTGAGCTTCTTTGATGACAGGCAGAATACGCCTGCTTGGGACACAACGCGCCGCGAACGAAGGGCGTTTGGTATTGGCTTTGCTGGTCAAGATACGGTTATACATTGACCGCTGAATCTCATCGCTCAAGACCTCGTAGGCCAGATTGATGTCCTTAAATTGAAGCGCCGCGCCTTCGTGCGAATTGACATCAGGATGAAAGCGTCTAGCTGCCTGACGATAAGCGGATTTGATGTCATCAGCGGAGGCCGACGGCGACACCCCTAAAATCGTGTATAAGTCAAACTGTTGGTACTGAGGATCCATCTATGACACTCGATAATGCCTGTTTTATGATTGGATAGGAGAGATGCGGACAATCACGACTGTGATGTTGTCGCGTCCCCCACGTTCATTGGCGAGCGCCACCAGTTTTTCACAGGCGACCTGTGGATTGCCATCTGATTTTGACACAATCTCTAGCAATTCATCTTGCTTTACCAGATTCCATAGGCCGTCACTGCACAGCAGCAAATAGGCCCCCGGCGGAATCTGCCGCGTAATCGCATCTACCTCTAGGCTCTCGCTTTGACCGATGGCCCGATATAACACATTGGATTGGGGATGGTCAATGGCTTCTTCGTCATTGATATGATCCAGTTCGCGTAGGCGAGCTACCAATGAATGGTCACGAGTCAACTGGTCAATGCTGGACGGGGTAATCAAATAGGCCCGGCTGTCACCAACATGCGCAATATAGGCAAGATTGCCCATAATTGCCGCTGCGGTCACAGTTGTACCGCCTTCGGGTACTTTTTCCGAAACCACCTGATTGGCTTTTTGGACCGCATTCCGCAGCACTTCGGAAATCGTCGGGCGTTCGGCGTCGCCCCCTGCTTCATTGTAGAGAAGCGGGAGATAAATATTATTGACAACTTCGCGTGATACCACTTGAACAGTCATCGCCGACGCTTTTTCGCCATCTTCGTGTCCCCCCATCCCGTCTGCAACGATGAAAAGGCCAAAATCGGGACGTTCGTCGGTGGTAGACATGGACGCTGCCATTGTAAACATCGAGTCTTGGTTATTTTCGCGTACCTGACCTACGTCGCTGCGCTGTCCAATAATAAGCCGCGCTCCGGTTGATGAATTGGGCATAACTGTCTCCAAAGGGGGTAACTGGCGGGTGCGTCCATCGAGTTCGATTGTGAGCTTACCGGCTGGAGGCTCGGCAAGTTCGATATTTGGTAATGGATGGGTATCCAATTCAGAGGCAGATACCACTTTTCCATCAGCAGGCTGGACAGGTTTGGCCTCAACCGTCGTGCCTTCAGGAGCAGCAGGTTTGGTGGGTATTTCCTCGGCAGGCCGAAGTCCCAATAAACGTCTTAGAGCATCCATATCAGTAGTTGCCTCCCAACCTTGCTACGCCTTAAGCGCATAAACGTGTTGATCTGTTGATCCAATATATACTATGCCGTCTGCCACACAGGGAGAACCCGTGATGGCCCCACCTGTGGTATACGACCAGCGTTCTTTGCCCGTCTTGGCATCAATACTATAGACTTTGCCGTCCACGCCGCCAATGTAAATTGCCCCATTATGGTAAGCTGGGGAAGATGTCACTTGGTCGCCCGCTTTATACTTCCAGCGTTCGCGTCCACTTGAGGCATCAAGGGCATAAACATAACCATCTACAGAGCCAAAATAGACATTGCCATTTGCAATCGTGGGTGATGAAATCACTGATTTGGCAGTACGATACCGCCAAACACTCCAGCCATTTTTCGCCTCAAGCGCATATACATGGGTATCCGCTGACCCGAAAAAAACGATGCCTTCGTGAACCACAGGCGACGACATCACCGAGCGTTTGGTCTTAAACCGCCATTTTAGTTGACCGCTGAGGTCAAGGGCAAATACGTCACCCAAATCCGTCCCAAAAATGATGGCCTCGTCGGTCAAGGCGGGGCTACTACGAATAGGTGACCCGGCGTCATATTTCCATGCAGCACGTCCAGTTGCCACCCGCACCGCATAAAATTTGTGGTCATCGCTGCCAAAAAAGACATGCCCATGCGCGACAGTTGGTGAGCAACGAATTGGCCCCTGTGTCGTCAGTTTCCAGTTTTGACGCCCACTGCGAATGTCCACCGCATAAAGGCTAAAGTCATTCGACCCGGCAATAACCAGATTTTCTTCTTCAGCTATCGCAGGGGTGGTTGCCACGCCGCCATCGGTGGGGAATTTCCAGCGCAGTTGGCCGTTTTCAATATTCAAGGCCCACAGATTGTTGTCATAGGAACCAACAAACAGCAGACCCTGATGCACCGTCGGGGTAGATCGGATTTCTTCTTCAAATTTGAATTTCCACCGCACATCAATCGCGTTACGCGAGGCCTCGGCCCATTCGTCCGAGAGGGCAGTGGTGGCTTGGGTTGGAGTGCCGGCACCGAGTCCGCCGGGAGCGCCGACCGCAATAGGCAGCCCTTTGGATTTATTCAACACCGCTTCAAGGGCTTTTTTCATGGCCTCGGCGCTGACAAATCGCTGGCTCATATCAAAGGTCAGCGCCCGCATGACGACGGCTTCGAGGTCGGGTGGGACATCGGCGTTGGCCTCGCGAATGGGCCGATCCGCAAACGTGAAGGGCGGCTCAAGGCGGGGGTCGTGGCGGGTCAGCGCATGATGCAGGGTCGCCCCTACGCCATAAATATCGCTGCCGGGGTTGGCCTCACCTTTATATTGTTCCGGTGCAGAATACCCCTCGGTACCAATCGTCGTGCCTTTTTGACCGACTTGGAAAGTGCGTGCAATCCCAAAGTCAATCAGACGCAGCCGCCCAAATTGGTCAATCATGATGTTGGCGGGTTTAATGTCGCGGAAAATAATCGGGGGTTGGTGCTGGTGTAGATAACTGATTACATCACAGACATCAATGCCCCATTTCACAATCATTTCAATCGGAATATCGGGCACAGTATTGAGAATGGACTCAAAATCTTTGCCATTGATATATTCCATGACCAGATAGGCCCGGTCACGGACCGAGAAATAATCATAAATGGTGGGGATAGCAGGATGACTAAGTGCCGCCAATAAGTTGGCCTCGCGCTCAAAATTGCGTAGGCTCATGTCACGCAATTCTGGGTCTTGCGAGAGATTGAGCATTTCTTTCACCGCGACATAGCGTTCTACGTTGGGAAATTGTAAGTCGCGGGCTTGATATACCGAACCCATGCCCCCAACACCTAACACCCCAGTGATCCGGTAGCGATTCACCAATACAACATTGGGTTGAAGCGCACCGTCAACACCGAGCAGGTCTTTTTTGGGTTCGCTTGCGAACTGCCTTGTATCAACCATATGGATAAGACCTTTGCCCTATAAAAGCTAATGAATGGAACCCGGGCGACTGTCTCCCTATCCAGACAACCCATTTCCTCTCTTGTATTGTACATCGGGAACAGATTCAACAATAAATGATGAATGATTAACGAAATTATAGTAAATTGAGGTTTTAACCGCAATTAGCATACTTGGCGGTTCTAAGATCGGTGCAGTAATCGGGGGAAAAGGTTTTGGCGAATACGTTCTTGAATAATTTCGACACTGCCCGTTCCGTCAATAACAACCCAGCGTTGTGGCTCCATTTGAATTAAGGTCTGATAACCAACATGTACACGCTGATGAAATTCAAGCGCCAATGCGTCCAGCCGATTCCATTCTTCACCCTGCTTGGCGGCATTTTGGCGGCGTTCCAAGCCTGCTTCCGGTGAAATATCGAGATAGACGGTCAGGTCGGGTTTTAACCCCTCGGTGGCAAAATCTAAAATCAAGCGGAGGGTGGTCAAGTCTAAGCCGCGTCCATAGCCTTGATAGGCCAACGTCGAATCAATGTAGCGGTCAGACAAGATAATCTCGCCTGCTTCTAACCGGGGGCGAATGACCTCCGCCACCAATTGAGCGCGTGAAGCAGTATAGAGCAGCAGTTCGGTACGCGGGTGCATTTTTTCATTTTTGAGGGTATGCAGCACTTCACGAATTTGGTCGCCAATATCCGTGCCACCGGGTTCGCGTGTTTGGGTTACTGTATAGCCCTGTTCGCGCAGAGCCGCCGCGAGAAGTTGAATTTGGGTGGTCTTGCCGCTACCATCTAACCCTTCAAATGTGATAAACAAGTCGCCTATCCTTTTCAGTATAAATTTATCGTCCGAGCCATGCGGTCGGATGTTCAACTGCGACGATCGTTAGGGTGCTGTAATCCGCTTGGGGCTGATTTTTGGCCCAGACGGTTAGCTCACCTTGATAAGTTCCCGGCTGTGTGACGACCATTCCAATCCGCATCCGGAGAGACTCACTGGATTGTAAAATCGGACGGCGCTGAATGGCAAAAGTGTATTCAACCCATCTGGATTGACCTGAATCATCGGCTTCACGATAGGGCGGCACCATTTCAATAATGTTTGCCCCCTGCTCCAGTAGATCACGCTCTACCCCAATGCTAATCAATTCTTGTTGGCTGTCGGCGGTGTTGTGCAGTGTTAGGGTGATGTCAAAACGCTGATTAACCAAGACGATGCGCGGCGCTTCTGTGGTAGCTTCAATCACATTGGCGTCACTGCCCAAATAGGCCAGCACTGCACCCCCCAACGCAGCCAACATCACGAGGAGCAAACTGCTACTGACCAAAAGTTTTTGCCAGCGGGTTGTCAATTTCATGTGTGTTTCCCGAAAACTAAGGGGTGATTGTTTGAACCACCCCTTAATCATTATTTGTGGTAGGCGTATTCGACTAAATCGGCTGCTCATTCCGCAAAACGCGCACATGGCGGAATGGCTCGGTACCATAACTCTTGGAGACAAGGTTTTCATCTCGAATGAGTTCATGCTGACGGCGGCGGATATGTGGGGACTGCGGACGCAAATCCACATAATACACCGCGCCATCACGGATTTTATCAATGGCTTGTCGTGTTTCTTCCATCGCCTCGGCAAATGGGTCAACATTGGTGTTCAGATCAATGCCGAACAAATCCGCCAAGAAGTTTTCGACCTGATTGGCAGTATTGGCTCGCAAAACATGAATCGCCACGTTCCGCCGTTCCGCGTCCACAATCAGCTTGGGCCGCTGGCGATAGTAGGTTTTGACCGTCACCAACACATCGGCGCTTCGCAAATCGTCAACTAGCTGAATGGGCACATTCAATCGTTCGGCGGCTTCCGTCAAACGATTACGCGCCACCCCATAGGCATAGATTTTGATTTGCCGATTTTTCAACTGCTGGGGCAGCGGAAAAGGCTGGGTGTGGTCGGGATCGGAATCTTCCATCATCAGCGCCAACGTGTTTTCCATCGGCATTGACTTGGGTTTGGGCATAGCCGAAGCATGTTCCCGGCTACCGTTTTTGGTCGCTACGACAGGTTCATCATGGTCGCGGTGGTGTTCGCGCCGTTCAGCTTTATGGCGCTTGCCATTGCCACCGGCGGCCCGAAGATCAACCGCGTCACGGGCCTGACTGCGTTCGGGTACTAGCGTGGTTTCGGGGATAATCATTTCTTTATGAATTGTCCCATTCTCATCACGCCAGCGCATTTCAACAGGCAAAGGCCGTCCGCGCAATTGCGAGTCAACGGCTGCCCCGACATCGTTATGGATCACCATACGATAGCGGTCTTGGATTTCAATCAATACGTCAAAGGTCGGGGGGGCACGTCGCTCCAAAACGGTTTTTTGTGTCCCACGCCGACGGGCTTCTTCGTCCGAAAGCGTTACCGATTCTACCCCGCCGACCAAATCGGAGAGGGTTGGGTTACGCAGGATGTTTTCCAACGTATTGCCATGTGCTGTGCCAATCAACTGCACCCCACGTTCGGCAATGGTGCGGGCGGCTTTTGCTTCTAGCTCGCGCCCAATTTCGTCAATGATGATGGTTTCGGGGTTGTGGTTCTCCACCGCCTCGATCATCACTTCATGCTGTAGGGTGGGTTGAGCCACCTGCATACGGCGTGAATTGCCAATCGCCGGATGTGGCACGTCGCCGTCCCCGCCGATTTCATTGGAGGTATCCACAATCACCACGCGGCGTGATGCCCCTAACACACGGGCCGCTTCTCGCAGCATCGTTGTTTTGCCCACACCGGGTGGCCCCAGCAGCAATACACTTCGCTTGGCTTGGATAATGTCTTCGATAATGTCAATCGTGCCATAGACCGCACGGCCCACGCGGCACGTCAACCCGACGACATCCCCGCGTCGGTTGCGAATTGCACTAATTCGGTGAAGGGTACGTTCAATACCCCCACGATTGTCGGCGTCAAACATAGCAATCCGCGAGACCACATACTCCAATTCTTCATGGGTAATTTCATGGTCATTCAGCGGATGGTTGCCGTCCAGATAGCGTGCCATCGGAATTCGCCCCAAATCGAGGACGACTTCCAATAGCTTATCGGGATGGCCTAGTTGTTCTAACTTGGCGACAATGGCAGGAGGCCAAATATCCTTTAGCCGGTCAATGTCATCAGTTATCCGATGTTCCATATGGTTTGTTGTTTTTCTCCAGATAGGTGTAACTCATAACGAACATACGAAGGGCGACAAACCTACCCCTATCGCAGCGGTTCAATCGAAACTTCGGTTGAAGTCACCAGTGCGCCAAATTCCAAAGTGGCCCGCACCGATTCTAAGCCGTTTTCTATCCGTGCGACCGTATGTTTAACAAACACGGCCTGCTGATCGCCAGCTACTAGCCCCATCAAACTTAACGGTATTCGCAGCCAGTCCTGATAGGAACGCACAGCAAAATACACGGGCAGGCGTTCGGCTTTGGGCCAAAAGTGAATGGCATGTTCAAGGATAGCCTCCGCTTCTTCATATACATCCGGATGTAAATAGGGCTTGACCATTAATCCAGTTTTGCCTTCAATGACCGACAAATAGCCGAGCAATCGTTGATCTCCAATGACCTCCACCACCAGACTGCCAGCATTGACTTCTGGCAGAGGGTCAGCCTGTTGGATAAGGCTTGGTACCAACGCGGCATAAAGCGCTTGTAGGCGAATCATGTCAATTGCATTGGCTGGCCGCACATGCAACCGTTCCAACGAACTACCGGCCCGGATTGGTCCCGGCATTCTCCTGAAAATCGTTTGCCGTGCGTAGACGACAAACCCCGCTTTACGTAGCAGTTTAAACGCAACGTGTTCATGTTCTAACACCTCTGCTGTGATTGTCCATGCACCTCGCCGCCCTGCCGTATAAACTAGCCCGTCAATTAACTGTACCCATGCCACATAATCAAGGTTTTCTTGTGGAATGGGGGCAAGACTTGCAATATGCGCGGAACGTTCCCCCAAACGATGCCGAATCTGCCCGATCAAGCCGTCGTCGCCATCACGCATGACCAATGTCGGGAAACCGAGATCAGCCATTGGCACCATCGCCAGCAGCGCCGCTTCCAAAGGGTTAATCCCTCGAGTAAGTGCAATGGTCGTGTCGGTCAAGAGTTGGCGTGACGCTAGACGACGCACAAGAGCGAGGTCCATTGGGGTTGGGGCAAAGGGGCGAACGTCAGTCACAAATTTGTGTCGTTTTGAGCGGTCCAAAAGCTACATAAGCGGTTCTCAGCGAAAACTCTAGTGGCGCATCCCACAAAGCAGTGCGCCCATTGAAGTTATTGTATCACAAGCCATGTTCATTCGCGGTAAGAATTTATTGACTTCTTACTAAAATTGGCGCAGTGTCATAAGATGGATAGAAATCGGTATCCTTGGGGCATATCGGGGAATCAAAAACCCCTGCGTGGGCAGAGGCTCGTTGTTTCAAGTGATGATTGAAGGGAAATGTTAGCGATGGGTGGCGGGAGTGCCTTCCACACACATAACACCCTGTGGGCCAACGGTGATGCTGTGACGCGCCCCGGCAGCAATGTCAATGCGGTCGCCTTTTTTCATGACGACACGCTGACGGGTATCGGGCAGAAAAACTTCCATAGTGCCTTCGACACAATAGAGCGATTTGGCATGACCATGACTGCGAACCCCATACCGATAATTGGCGTTGTTGGACCATTTGAAGGGTCGTAATCCATCTTGCTCAAGCTGATGGGTCATCAAAGCAAGTGTTGGATGTTGGCTGCCATGCCAGCGAGTGATTCGCAGCATATCAGTTTTCGTTGCAGACATAGAACTTCAAAATCCCTTCCAAAATTTGGCCTAAGTACAAACCAAATTCTAATAATTGAATTGTGATTCAATTGATATCGGACAACATCTTATACCAGACCTAAATATTTTTCAAGCATCCAGCATGGCTCATTGACTTGTACAATTTCACCAAGATGGTTTACGTACTGCCATTTGCCGGGGTCATCCGCATAGACGGTGTAGTCATAACGTTCATACAACCGCCGCGCCCCAACATTGGTTTTGGCAACAGAGATGGTCGCCCATTGGTTGTGATGCTGCACCAACAGTCGCTCGGCTTCTAACAATAGCCGTGTGCCAATGCCGCGATTATGCAGATGTTCCATCACCCGCAGTGCATAGAGATAACCCCGTCGCACAGGTTCATCTTCTGCGGTGTGATAACGATTGCGTTTATAGGGGGTCGGCTGTCCGGGCAAAATAAAGACATGCCCCACCGGAAACCCACCTAAATCGGCTATCAACATCAATCGCTTGCCCAAACATTGGTCTTCATACGTCAACCGGAACATGCGCCGGAAATGTGTATATTGACCATACCATTCCAATTTGGGCAAATCATCGGGAATGGCTAACCGCAGTTGTAAATCGAGTTCGAGGTGCATTGAAGCGACAACGGTGATGTCCATAATTATTCCACTTCAGTTAACAGACTCGCTAGGAACGCCGCCTCGTCTTCAGCCGATTGAATTTCACCATCTAGCCATGCCCGCCGAACTTCGCGTAATAGCTGACCAATAATTGGCCCACGCTTTAACCCTAGTGTAAGGAGATTGTTGCCATTGATAGTAGGATGAATGTGACGCCATTCCATGACAAAATGTACAATTTTCTGCCGCAAAAAGGCAAATGGGGCGGCGGCCCAATTGACTAACCAGCTTACTTCACCCAACGATTCCAACGCATAGACCACTGTACTGCGCGGGGTTTCGGGGCTAAATTGCAGCACGGCCCGATAGCCTCTGCCTACAGCGATTAGGTGGTCAACATTGGTCTTTGAAATCATCAGCCGCTGACCCAACTGGCGTAGGTTATCTTCAGGGAAGCGCACCATCAAAATAGCGAACATGGCAACCCGCCAGTCATCAAAATTGGTGGACAGCTCAAACGGGGGAAATTCCTTTGCATATAAGAGTGCCCGAATCGCACATTCCGACCATGCATCCAAGCGCAACTGGGGATGGATTTGGCTCAAAATGCCTAATTCATCCATGCGCCTCAGTCCGCGTAATGGCTGATGCTCCGCCATAATGAGGTTTAGTTCATGCCGCACCCGTTCGCCTGATACTCGATCCAAAAAGGGTAGGGCATCGTGTAATAAATGTTCGGTGCGCGGCTCGATTTTGAAACTGAAACGCTGTTCAAATCGGATGGCCCGAACCATGCGCGTCGGGTCGTCTACAAAACTCAGGCTATGCAATACGCGGATAAGCCCATCGTGTAAATCGCGCTGGCCGTTGTAATAATCCAGCAACTCCCCCATCGGTTCAGGGGCCAACCGGACCGCCATTGTATTGATGGTGAAATCGCGCCGATGCAGGTCTTGTTTAATCGAACTTTGGCGCACGGTTGGCAGGGCGGTTGGTTGCTCATAAAATTCAGCGCGGGCTGTCGCAAAATCTATAAAATTCGGCCCATTCGCAAGATTGAGTTGGGCAGCATCTAACACCCATTTAGCCGTGCCAAATTGGGCATGAAAATGAACATCACCCCCGTATTTTTGACATAGGCTTTCCGCTAACTGCTGGACATCCCCTTCGACCACAAAATCAATATCCAGATTCGGCACGTCCAGCAGCAAATCGCGCACAAAACCGCCGACCAGATACAAGCCCATTTGGGCCGCTTGGGCGTGCTGGGCAATGGTCAAAATCAACTGCCAGACATCTGGGGGCAATACCCGCGCCAATTTCTGGTGCATCAGGGTGTGTTGATTGGCGTGTAGGGGCGGTTCTGTCCAGCGGCGGATAAGGTCGGTGCGGGTCACAATCCCGATAATCTTGCCGTCGTTATTGAGGACTGGCATCTGTCCCCAACCGGAATCCATCATTTTTTGGCGGAGTGCTTCCAACCCATCATTCGGTTGCACATACACCTGCCCTGCTTCCATGATGGTCGCTACAGGCTGATGACCCATCTGGTGATTCATGGCCCGATCTACCGCGCGGCGGGTCAATAGGCCGACCAGCGATTTGCCATCCAGTACCGGATAGCCTTCATGCCCGGAACGCTGCATCAAAAGAGCCGCTTCGTTGATAGGGGTTTTGGCGGCAAGCGTTTGCACCCGACCTGCCGACATTAATTCCGCGACACGTACACCGGGTTTCACAATATCGGGCAGTAGGCTCACAATCTGTGTTTTGATGCTGGTGATGTTACCCCCACGAATGAGAGCAGCGGCGGCGCGATCATGCCCCCCTCCGCCTAATTGGTTGGCGATGATGGCAACATCAATTTCGGGCGTGGTGCTGCGGGCCACCAATTGGACATTTTGATCCATCTGCACCAACAAAAACATAGCATCGGGGTCAAATAGGTCACTTAGCTTAGGGGCGAGTGACGAGATTTCGGGGATTTGTTCGGCGACCTGTGCTGTCGCAATTAATATCCAGTGGCCCATAATCTCAATGGTTTCTGCCGAATCGCGCAGTTGGTCATAGAGTCCCAACTGTTCATCTTGGAGGGGATGGCGCAAAAAATCACGCACGACATCAAGTTTGGCCCCCTGCTCCAAGAGCCATGCCACCGCCTGTATGTCGCGCACGGTGGTTCGGCTATAGGTCAGTGATCCGGTGTCCTCATGAATCCCCAACGTCATCAGGGTTGCTTCAAGCGAATTGATTTGTACGTTGTGACGACGAATTTTTTCGACGAGTAGGGTAGTATTAGCCCCAAGTGGTTCACCCTCAAATTCATAATTGGGGGGACGGTCAGGGTTGGGAGCATGATGGTCTATCACATGGACGGGCGTTTTGGGACGAATCCCACGCATATTAGCAATCGTCTGTGTATCAACCACATAGGCTCGCTCAATTTTGGGATGACGTGTCAAATCTTCTTCGTGGATAGCAGGCAAGAGGCTGGCGTATAGGGTGAGGAAATTGCGTACATTGCGATTGACGCGACTTGGCAGGACAGGGGTTGCTTGTGGGTCAAGTTTGGTCATTGCCAGCAGTGAGGCGATTGCGTCAAAATCAGCGTTATTGTGGGTTAGAATCAGCCGCACCGGACGCGCCCTTAACTCAATTTGGCCTCTAAACAAAAATGGGGCATACCCCAAACGGAAGTATACCCCATTTCTGAAGCGTGTCTATTTTAGGAAGCGCGGTCACCTAAGCGACGTTCTTTGCCCGTCAACAGCGCCTTAATATTCTCGCGGTGGCGATAGAAGATCATGGCGGTGACAACGGTGTACCCCACATACACGGGGTCGGCTTTTTCTAGGATAACCATTCCGACCATTACCGCCGAGACAAACGCAACACTGGCAAGTACACCCAATGAAACGTAGCGGGTCACAAAAACGATGGTGGCCCACAGCATGAGGCAAATGGCAATAATCAGCGGCGGCACTAGCAGCACCCAAGTTCCGGTAGCCGTTGCAGCGCCCTTGCCGCCACGAATCCGTCCAGTAATGAGCGAGGCGAAGATAGACCAGTTATGACCGACTACGACTGCAATCGCCGCGATAATCATCGCCGCCGAAGCATAGTCATGGGTATGATGCGAGGCAATTTCGCGGGCCAACGCCAGCGCCCCGATGCCTTTAAAGCCATCGAGCAGCCAAACCAGCAAGCCCCATTGGAAGCCAAGCGCACGGGCGGTATTATTGGCACCCATGTTGCCGCTGCCAACCTCAAAAATGTTAATCCCGTGCAGCCGACCAATAACATAGGCAGTCGGGAACGAGCCGATCAGATAGCTTGTAATTGCGATGGTTAAAACTTCTTGGAAACTCATAGGTCGCCATGCCTCGTGGACTGGGTTATTATCGTGCGATAAGCTGGCACAGTAATGATAACACCGTTCAGTTTGGAACGGTGCGAATTTGGCAAAATGAATTTAAATCTATTTAAGAAGTTGTTGTATTCTGTACAAGTCAAATACAAAAGTCGGAGTTGGCGATGTCCAAAATCCATCTTTCACTGGTGTTCCATAACCATCAGCCTGTCGGAAATTTCGATTATATTTTTCATGATGCCTATGAAAAAGCCTATAAACCCCTGACGGACTGCCTTGACCGTCACCCTACCATTTTGGCGGCGATGCACTTCACCGGCCCTCTGCTAGATTGGTTGATGGCAAATCAACCTGCCTATTTAAAACAAGTGGCCTCCCAAGCCCAACGCGGTCAGCTTGAGATCATGACGGGGGCTTATTATGAACCGATTCTGGCGATGTTGCAGGACACGGACAAACTGGGCCAGATTCAAAAGCTAAACCACGCCGTTGAACAACTTTTCGGAGCCAGTCCGGCTGGTATGTGGTTAGCCGAACGCATCTGGGAGCCACATTTCCCCAAGCCGCTGCAAGAAGCCGGTATCCAATATACCATTTTGGATGATGCCCATTTTCAGGCGGCGGGCTTTTCGGCGGAAGACCTTTTTGGCTATTTTGTGTCGGAGGAACAGGGGCAAACCATCAACCTTGTACCATCGCACCGCCAACTGCGCTATTTAGTCCCATGGAAACCCGTTGAAGATGTCATTAGCTGGTTGCAGGAACAAGCTGATCAGCGCAATTCCCCCGGTAAGCCTCCGGCATGGGCGGTGATGGCGGATGACGGCGAAAAGTTTGGCTATTGGCCCGAAACCTATAACAGTATCTGGGTGGAGGGCTGGTTAGATGAATTTTTCACCTCATTGGAGCAAAATGCCGAATGGGTGCAGTTGATTCACCCGAAAGATTATATTACCCAGTTCCGTCCACGTGGTCGGGCCTATCTGCCTACCGCCTCTTATATGGAAATGGGGGAATGGGCGCTACCCTCACCCGCCTCGTGGGAACTGCGTGACCTGCGCGAACAATATCAGCAAGAACTTGAAGTGCTTCCCGAATGGGATCAGGATAAACGCGAAGAAACCGAGCGTGTCCTTAAATTTTTGCAAGGCAGTTTCTGGCGCAATTTCTTGGTGAAGTACCCTGAAATTAACCACATGCAAAAACGTGGCCTTAGCCTCAGTCAGCGGATTCATGCCCTGCCCGCAAGCCCTACCCGCGAAAAAGCCTTAAATGCACTGTGGGCTTCGCAGTGTAATTGTGCCTATTGGCATGGTGTATTCGGTGGAGTCTATTTGTTCCATATCCGATCCGCCAATTACAGCAATATCATTGAAGCTGAGTTGCTATTGGGGGATGGGGAAAAGGCATCGGTACAGGCAATTGATTTTAATGCCGATGGTTTTACTGAGGTACTGGCGTCCAATGGGCCGTTGCAGGTGGTTGTTGAACCAGCTTTGGGGGGTATGCTGACCGAATTAGACTATCGCCCCGCCAAATATAATCTGCTTAATATCATGACCCGCCATCCCGAAGGCTATCATATTCAAATTCAAGAAGCCGCCGATACCAACATGCTCATGACCCCCGGTGATGACCGCAGCCAATTTGAGGGTGAGCCGGTGCGGGCCAAAGAAAAGGGTCTGGAAAAATATATCTATGTGGATTGGCATCGGCGTGGCATGTTCCTAGACCATTTCCCCGGTGAACAAACTACCCTGCAAAATTTCGAGGCCAGCCAATATCCCGAACAAGGTGACTTTGTAGATCAGCAGTATCAGGTGGAAGTTTTAGCCGCTGGCCCAAATCCCACTTTGCGTTTGGTACGTGATGGGTATGTCTGGGTACGTGATATTCGATTACCCGTGCAAGTCACCAAGACCATCCACCTTGAAGCTGAAACCATCGTCGCGGCCTATGCTATTACCAATAAGGGTGATGTGCCATTGACAACCCGTTTTGGGGTTGAATTGGCGTTCGGCCTAGATGGGGGTGATAACCGCGAATACTGCGTGTTAGAGGTAAATGGTAACAGTTATGGCTTGGGTTCGACAGGCGAAGTCGGCGGCGTGACCCACTATCGCGCCTCGACCAAACTCCGCAAAGTGACCCTCGAATTTTCGGTTAACCGTTCGGCGACCCTGTGGCGTTTCCCGCTGGCCCCGATTACGTTGTCTGAAGGCGGATTTGAGCGTGTCCATCAGGGGATGGTGTCCTTCCCGTGGTGGGTGCTGAATCTAGCCCCCGGCGAAACTTGGGAGACCGAAATAAAACTGGCGCTGACTCCCCTCAAGTGAAACATTGTAGACCTTCCACAGACTAATCAGTGAAATGGGATGATGGTTCGCCTTCATCCCTTCATCAAATGATGTGGAGCATGAAAGGCGCACCGATGTATTCCGATCTGCAAGGCAAAGTAGCTATTATCACCGGGGCCGCAGGCGCACTCGCCGAAGCCGTCATCCAACGATTTCAAACTGAAAGGGTTTTATTGGCGCTGGTTGACCGCGATCAGGGCCGACTTGAAGCGAAATTTGGCGTGGTTGACCCGGCCAATTGTTTACTGGTGGGCGGGGTCGAAATCTCAGATAAAACAAAGGTCACCGAGGCGGTTGAAAAAATAATCGCCCATTTTGGCAAAGTCCATATTCTGGTCAATATCGCGGGGGGCTATAGCGCGGGCAAACCTGTCCATGAAACGGATGAGGAGACTTGGGATTCAATGGTGAATTCTAATGCCAAATCGGTATTTTTAATGAGTGGCGCGGTCGTTCCAGCCATGATGCAGCAGGGTGAAGGTGGACGTATCATCAATATCGGTGCGACGGGTGGCCTCAAAGGGGGCAAAAATTCGGCAGCTTATAGTGTGTCCAAATCCGCCGTTTTTCGTTTGACCGAGAGCCTGTCAGTTGAACTCAAAGATGATCGAATTACGGTCAATGCCGTCTATCCAAGTACGATTGATACTCCCGCCAACCGTGCCTCGATGCCCAATGCTGATTTTAGTAAATGGGTCACAGGAGATTCAATGGCTGGCGTAATTGCATTTCTGGCTTCCGATGCGGCACGGGACATTACCGGTGCGGCGTTGCCTGTAACGGGTCGGTCATAAGAGGGCTGATTTAAAGGGGACAGGTCAGCACGGCCTGTCCTCAAATTTCTAGTAGATGTACTGCTCGTCTAACTCATCACGCAGGCGTAGATAGCTGTCGTAACGTTCTTCGCTGACATGCCCCGCTTCAACCGCCCCACGTATCGCGCAGCCGGGTTCATGTTGATGAGAGCAGTCCGCAAATTTGCAGGTTTCCACATAGGGCCGCATTTCAATGAAATAGCTGTCTAGTTCATCCGGCTCAACGTCCCATGGAACCATCGTGCGGAGACCGGGGGTGTCAGCGACGTACCCGCCATCCACCATTTTGATTAATTGGCTAAAGCGGGTGGTGTGACGGCCTTTGGTGGTGGCTTGGCTCACATCGCTGGTTTCGAGTTTTAGCCCTTCCTGAATCGCATTTAACAGGCTGCTTTTGCCCACGCCAGATGGCCCGGTAAACACCGAAACACGGTCAGGGTCACCGCTGAGTATGGTTCTTAGGCTAGTTAGCCCCTCCCCAGTGAGTGCGCTGACCAGAAGCACCGGATAGCCGATTTTGCGGTAGCCCTCAACAATAGATTCAATTTCTTCGCGTTTCACAAGGTCAATCTTGTTGATGCAGATCACAATCGAGGGGATGTGGGCTTTTTCGGCGCACACCACAAAGCGGTCGATCGAACGTGGGTTGGGTGATGGGTTACTGGCGG
This sequence comes from Anaerolineae bacterium, assembly GCA_041753455.1. Lineage (GTDB taxonomy): Bacteria > Chloroflexota > Anaerolineae > Aggregatilineales > J027 > CFX10. The sequence goes on from JBGSUK010000016.1 coordinate 35,219, forward strand.
AAAATACAAAGATGGCTTGGTCGGTATTGGCAATAATAATCTGTTCGCTCTCGGCGGATGTGCCAGCGGTAGATTCACGCGAGACACGCGACAGGACATGCTGGCGTTCGGCCACTTTAATAATCGTACCCTTGTCGGCGGTATCTAATTCAAGGGTTACGGTGTCGTTTAGGGCCACCAAATCACTGCGGGACGCGCCTTGACGCTGTTTGGCCCGTTTTGCGCCGATTTTGATTTTGCCGCTGATCTGGCAGGTGACGAGTCCGGTGGAGGTTTCGACGGTAAAAAAGCCACTTTGGGAGCGTATCACTCGTCCGGTTACTATTTTTTCGTTTTGAGCAGGGGTGGAAACGGGAACAAAATTTTGGAGTGGAACAATCGCGGGTGAAACGGCTTCGGGTGCGGTTTCCTGAAGTTCAATGGGCAGTGTTGCAATATCCAACTGAGAGGCTCCTTACTTGGTGTACGATAACCACATAGCCACTAGGCGCATGATTCTGCCGCCAATCGCAGCAGTCGCGTGCGCGTCCTCCTTTATAAACTTATTTGAACGATCTGAATTGGAAACGGTGGTATGGTGAGGCGGCGAACTTTACCCCACAGGCGAGTGGCAACATAAATATGTCGCATATTCACCATAACACACTTTGCCGCATGGTGTCAACGAATTGCGGGTGTATTTCATACCAAAGCGAGCCGATTACCGAATCATGATTCGCCTAGAACATAAATTCTATTTATATGTGCCGAATTTGAATTCGTAACGGCCGTTACGAATTTATGGACAGAGGTCATATTTGGTGTCGGGGCAATGACCGTTATTTTGAAAGGTTTGTGTTATGACAGCCTGCGCCAAAGTCAGATGCACCCTGATATTTGATGTAGTGATTGACCCGTTCATTTTGTGGGACGAACCCACACCTATCCTATTCTTCGTTATCTCGACGATCAACGAGCTGACGATACGATTCAATCTCACGAAGGCGCTCAGTGAAAATGTTACTTGTGTCTTGAGTAGCAAATTTCTGAATATCTTCAATCGCCGATTCTCCTAAATGGGCCAACGCAGCGGCGGCACTATCCCAAATGAAACGATTTTCGTCTTGGAGTGCCTGCAATAGATGAGGGATGGCTTGAGGGTCGCCAAGTGCGCCCAACCCTGAAATTGCCCCACACCGCGCTAGTATATTGTTATCTTCAAGCAATTTAATTAAGGGTACATAGGCACGCTTGTCCTTAGTACCTCCCAAATGCCATGCTGCTACCCTTCTAACTTCGCTTGCTGGGTCTCGTAACGTTGGCAGTAACAAGTCGAATGTTTGCGAACCCCCTAGCCTGCTAATAGCTGACAATGCCGATTCGCGGACATCAGCCTCTAGATCATTCAGAGCCAGCTTTACTGCTGCTCCCAATGCACGCGCATCCCCTAACCAACCCAACGCTATTGCTGCGCCTGAACGAACCCCTTTGTATGGGTCTTTCAACGCCGCAATGAGAGGTTCTACAACCCGCTGATCGCCTAATTCCGCCAATAGTGTAGTTGCATCTTCTCGGTCAAAAGGCGACTCGGCATGTTGTAAAACTGCGATGAGCATATCAATGTCATTTGCTGTATGCAGTGGATATTCGTCTCCATATGTTCCTTCGGGCGGATAGAACTGCACAAATTGATAATCAATGTTGGCGCAACCAAGCGCTTCAAGTTCTTTTATGAGACTGGATAGATCGAACCCTTCATCAAAGCGCCAGCGGTCAAATTGCAAATGAAGTCCATTGAGGACAATGCGGCGATTGACCCCAAATATTTCTGATAGATGTTATGAGCCTGTGCTTCATCTGGGGCCATACAGGTTAGGTTAAATAAAATCCACGCGATAGGAGTACCATATACGTTACTTTCTAAGTAGCCCTTGCCACCGAATGCACCCATTAATTTGTCAACAGGTTTACCTGAACCGTCGGGGCGATAATCGCTGTATGTCACATATACGAAACGATCTAGCACTAGATCAATTTTATAGTTGTTGAACCAATCAATCGCGTTTTTCCATTCAATGCCATATTGTTGACCGAGTTCGCGTTCAGGCAGCGATGGTTCTTCAACCCAATCACCGCTGGCCCACCACTCTTCCATTTCTGCTTCATGGGTTTTGTGCCATTCGCTCAAGGTTTGGAAAATTTTGTGTAATTCCGTTGCCGCGTGTTCAGCATCTTGCCGGGACTGAAATTCACCCACAATAGTAAAACTGCTGCTATTATTGCTGCTAAATTGCTGCCAAATCGTGATTTTCATGGAGCAACTCCATTATCAAATTGAACATAGGTGCTAACCTTTATAATATCCAAAGTTATCATGGCAATGACCAAAAAACGACTCCGCCACAAACTGAAAATCTACGTTCGCGCTGCACTGGTGTTTATCGTGCTGGCCTTCAGCATTAAGGATGGGTTGCCGGATCACAGTCGGGGAGGTCGTATTCATGCCGCCGCCCGCCCTTATGAGTTTAATTACATCGCGTGGGAGGTGGAGGCGCTATGGAGCAAGGCCCGCCAATCGCTATGGGGCTATCAATCGTATGTGCCGGAAGCAAATCGCAAAGAGGTCATTCAGGAATATATTGAGTTGGTGGAGCAGCTATTGGATTTGGAAAGCCAACTAGAAGCGACCTATACCACCCCATCAGCCGCTAATGCCGACGACTTGCGCCGACAAATCGCCGATTTCGAAAAACGCCGCGCCGAATTGCAACCGATAGTGGAGCCGATGATTGAGAGCCAAATCAGTGCGGTATTGGCTGAACAAGGTTTTGGCGTCGTGGGGCAGATTGTGCCGCCGGTATCTTTCCGATTTGTGGCGACGCCGGATGTATTGGTGGTCTCGCCGCGTTCGGTCATCCGCCAAGATTTTGCCATATCGCTGCGCCCACTGGATGTGGATGAGGCATCACGCTTGGAAGCAAGCATCGAGACCACTTCACCCGATGATTCGGCGTATGTCACAGGGACGGGCGGAGTGGGAATTTGGCCGGCGATGGTGATTGAAAGCCGCTATCCGGCCTATGTGTTTGAAATTGTGGCGCATGAGTGGTCACATCATTATTTGTTTATGTTTCCGTTAGGGATGGAATATCTCGGCTTGCCAGAGACGCGCATCATCAATGAAACCACTGCAACAGTCTTTGGCAATGCGATGGCCTTGTTGGTACTCGATCGTTTTTATGAAAAGGAAGTGGTGGAGGGGCAAATCTGGATTCCCAATTACCCCACCCTCGCCGATTTTCAATCACCTACGACCCAAAACCCAACGACTCCGACAAACGCCGAACCCCTCCATGACCCCGATGGCCCGCGCCCAACGACACGCGGCACCATCATTAATCGCACCCGCATTACCGCCGATTATCTGTTGGGGTTGGGTCGGGTGGAGGCCGCCGAAGCCTATATGGAAAGCCGCCGCCAATGGTTGGGGATGCGGGTGTTGAATCAGGCATGGTTCGCGTTTAATGGCGGATATCAAGCCGACCCCGGTCAAGGTGGGGGAGTATCGTTGGCGAGCACATTGGATGTCACTGACCCGGCTTACCCCGGCGACCCGATTGGCCCGGCTATTCATGAAATCGCCGAACTCGCCCCCACATTGGCGGATTTTCTGGATATCATGCGGGATGTGACCACCCGACCAGAATTGATTGAGACCTTGATTGAAGCACGGGCACGCTGGAAATAGACCCAAACAAACGGAGATATATCCGTCGTGCTCAATTTAGGTTGAAAGGCAGTTCAATACCAGCGTGAAACCTGCCCTAATACTCACCTTCCTCATTCAGCAACTTGCCCATCTTTTGGTGTTCACGTCGAATGGCGTGGGTGACATGCGTCATGTGGATATAGGTCGAATCCTCAGCGGCAGCTAAAAAGGCCGAAGCGATGGCGGCATTGCGAATATTTCCGCCTGCCATGCGATAACGACGGGATACAAGACCGAGATCAACATCTTTGCCGATTGGCGCTCCGGTGGGGAAGCTGATTTGCCAGATTTTTAGGCGGTCTTCTTCTTCGGGGAAGGGAAAATCCACTAAGAAATCGAGGCGGCGGGTAAAGGCTTCATCCAAGTTTTGGCGCAGATTGGTTGCCAAAATCGCAATGCCGTCATAACTTTCCATACGCTGCAACAGATAGCCAATTTCAATATTGGCATAGCGATCATGGCTATCTTTAACTTCGGAGCGTTTGCCAAACAGGGCGTCGGCCTCGTCAAAAAACAGAATCGCCCCACTGGATTCGGCGGCATCAAATAGTTTTTGGAGGTTCTTCTCGGTTTCGCCGATATATTTGCTGACCACGCTGGCAAGGTCAATTTTGTAGAGTTCGAGGCCGAGTTCTTTGGCGATAATCTCAGCCGCCATTGTTTTGCCAGTACCACTCTGCCCCGCGAACAAAGCCGACAATCCGCGTGAATTGGCGACACGTCCACCGAAGCCCCATTTTTCATAGACCTGTACGGCGTAACGCAGTTGATTACACATTTCCTGTAACTGCTGCACACGATCCGGGGGCAAAACGATATGCTCCCAACCATAACGCGGCTGAATCTTGACGGCAAGGTCGGTCAATTTGCGATTATTCTGTTCGCGACTGGCAGAATATAAATCTTCCAGCGTGGGTTGATCGTCGCCCCGCCATGCTGCCATATCGTAGGCCATCGAAACGGCGTCCCGGATCTGCCCACCCGTTAGTTTGAATTTATAGGCGAGTTCGTCAATGTCGAGGGTGCTGCCATTGAGATATTGCCGCCATTGCTGCACACGCTCGTCATATTCTGGCACGCCCATTTCCAGACGCAACACCGAACGCTGACGGGCCATCCCACGCGGTTCCCATGTTTCACGGCCACTGAGGATGACGGCATGGGTATAGTTCAGGATTTCTTCCCACATCCAACGCGGCGGGTCTTGATTAGCATCCAGCATCACTTCCCAGCGGGAAATGAGCAAGGCCGCATCACGCAATAACCCTTCGCGCACGCCAAACCGAAACACTTGGGCCGGCGAGATACTTGGAGAATCCTGCTGTAATTGCTTAAGGGTCTGCAAATCAATTTCAATGAGGGCGCGACCCTGTTCTGCCGCCAGTGCGTTCGCCACCGCCCGTTTACCGCTGCCATAGCTGCCATAAAAATGGAAGATGGGGGCATCTTGACGATTGGCATTCCGAAGAGCCTGCCGGAAATCTTCTTTGAGTACCAGCGATTCCAAATCGGTGGCTTGGTCGGTGACGGGCCGAATGATGTTTTGCCACTGGGAAGGAATTGTATCGAGTCCCTGTACATATTGGGCAAGGCGCGTATCCACTTTTAAGAAATGATTGATAAACGGTGTGTGCTGTCCGCCAGATTCGGTGAATGGAACAACAACCGCATAGCGAATTAAAATGGAGGTGTCGGTGAGATAACCGAGTAGTCGGGTGCGCTGTTCCCAGTTGCCCCCCAAGAGATTAATTACGACATTCACCGTCGGCTGGCGCTTGGTAACATCGTCTTGCAAATAGCCATAGATGCGTTCGTAACGGCGATCAATGGCAGGCGCGAGGCATACCAAGAAAATGTCGAATTCTTCCTCGCTCAAGCCTAATGTCCCAATTAGATGGAGCAGGCGCAGGGGGGTACTAGACTTCTTGGCTTCGTGTTCAATAGCCGTAATTCGGTCAACCGCCCGGCTATATTGCTGCTGTAAAAGGGCGCTGGATTCTGGCGGTGGGGTAATGCTGTCCCAAAGGCCTGCCCCCGGCGCAAGCCCCAAATGGCGCTGCATTTCCTCATCGGAAATATATAACCCTTGAAATTCGTTGTTGGGGTCAAACCCAGCGGTCTGTGCCCGCTCGACTGCAAAGCGCAGCAGCAGGTCAATCCGAATCAGATGGGCCTGTAAATAGGCCAGATTTAATGGGAGTGTTGTTTGCATCGGGAGTTCTGCCCTGCCAATAAGATAAGAATTAAGAATTGAATTCTGACAACTTCTAGTCTAAATCCAACCCTAGCTTGCGCTATAATCAAACATAAGTATACGACTTTTGGAAAATCCGATTTTCAAACTATATCCCCATGAGTTGGAAAACGACAACCTTATGCGTACTTTTGTGATTGTAGATAATCGCCTGCTGACGCCCTTTAACGAACCGGCCCGCAATTTGTCGGTGGTCAGTTCCAACATTATGCCCAATTTTTTTGGGACACCGACCCAGTTAAAAATCCATCAAAAAGAAGTAACCGCCCGCGTGTTGGGGTCGTTTGCCGTCGAAGAAGACTTGCATCATATCAATGATTTGCTGCAAGCCCTCCAAAAACCCCGTATGGATGGTAACCCCAACGACGAGATTTTTGTCTTTCGGGACAACATGTATTTTGACCAAGAATTTTTAGACTATTTCCTAAAAGTGGCGCGAAAACTGGGCAAACCCTGTCAGGCGGTGCTGCCGATTGATGACCCAGCATGGGCCAAATATACCCTGCCCCTCAGCAGCTTACAGCGCATGTATCCGGTTGAAGGGCCACCCTATTGCCCGATTGATATGTGGTACTTCCCCAAAGGTTGGGCAAACCCTGACGAGTGGGTGCCGATTGCTGTGCCATCCGGGGCAATCGAAAAAGGCTATTACAACATCCCCGACAGCATGTCGAATATCAAAATTGACCCCGAAAATTCTACCCAGATGCGCGAACAAGACTTGACGCATTGGCTTTCGGAGCGCACATGTATCGTGATTGAAAGCTGGGTGCATTTGTTTAATACCAATATTCCGTTGGGCACGTTTTCACAAGGCAGTCGCTTTGAAGAATATGTCGCCAAGCACAACGTTTTTGCGATGCGCTTGCTGATGCAGGCCGTTATGGAACAAAAACAAATGCTGTCTAGTTCGCGGGTGGTAAAGGTCGGGGCTGGCACAGAAATCCATCCCTCCGCCATCATTTTAGGGCCGACGAGCATCGGCAAAAACTGCTCGATTGGGCCGGGGGTGGTTTTGGATAACTGCGTCATTGGTGATAATGTCAACATCGCGCAGGGCTGCCAATTGATGTTAAGTGTGGTGGGGCATAACTGCTTTTTGCCATTCCGTGCTGCGCTATTTATGACGATGTTGATGGACAACACCATTGTCGCCCAAAATACTTGTTTGCAGATGTGCGTGGTAGGACGCAACAGCTTTGTCGGCGCGGGCACAACCTTCACCGATTTCAATCTCATTCCCACCCCCATCAAGGCACTCAACCATGAGGGCGAGTTAGAAGATATTCGCCAGCCCGTGATTGGGGGATGTGTGGGGCATAACTGTCGCATCGGGGCAGGCATGGTCGTTTATCCGGCTCGCACCATCGAATCCGACTCGGTGTTGATTGCCTCACCGGATCGCCGCGTGGTTATGAAGAACATCACCTATGAACAAAGCGATCATCACCGCCTAAATCCTGAAGCCGCCAAGCAGCAAAAACGGTTGTATCGGCGTGGTGAACAAGCCGATGAGCAGCAGTTGTTAGAAGAATGGACATAACTGGATTTTGACGCGCAAGATTTCAGAGGGGCTGCTAAATGACCAATGACACCTTTTGTTTCATTATTCATCCCATCACCATCAAAAAAGATGTGTCGCGTAAATATCCCATTCTCGGCAAGATTTTGACTGAAGGGCAGATTAACTTTTTCTCGCAATTTTTCCCACCGGTCTATATCAGCGAGATTCATGGGGTGGTGTCGCAGGATAATGGCAAAGAAGCGACAGGGTGGTTTATTGCCTGCCCTTTCACCCCACCGACCATGATGCGCCTGCCGGTCGAAAAGGTCTACCGCAAAATTGTGGCGTGTGGGCATATGGCGGAGGAACTCGGCGCGAAGGTGCTTGGCTTGGGAGCGTATACCTCAGTAGTTGGGGATGCGGGGGCAGAAATTGCCAAACGCTTAGAAATCCCAGTAACCAATGGGGATAGCTATACAGTCTACATCGCAGTCGAGGCGGTGCGTGAAGCCGCGCATGTCATGGACATCCCGATTGAACAATCCCGCGCCGCTGTGGTCGGGGCAACCGGGACGATTGGCAGCACCTGTGCCGAAATTTTGGCGGGGGATGTAGCAGAATTGATTTTGATAGGTCGCCGCGAAGAAGCTCTAAAAGACGTGGTTGAACGCTGTCGGGGCAAACGGGCCAAAGTGCGTTACAGCACCGACATTGAGGCGATTTATAATTCCGATTTGATTTTGACCGTCACCAGTGCCACCCATGCCGTGATTGAGCCTGAACATATCAAACCCGGCGCGGTGGTGTGTGATGTGGCCCGCCCGCGTGATGTTAGTTGGCGGGTGCATCAACAGCGCGACGATGTGCTGGTGATTGAAGGTGGTATGGTCGAAGTCCCCGGCCCGGTGGATTTTGGGTTTGATTTTGGCTTCCCCCCCGGCAAGGCGTTTGCTTGCATGGCGGAAACGATGGCGCTGGCACTGGAAGGCCGTTATGAAGATTACAGCGTTGGAAGATATATTTCGATTGACCAAGCCCTAGAAATTGGCAGGATTTGTGCGCGGCATGGTTTCAAACTTAGTGGTTTTCGCAGTTTTGAAAAGGCTGTTACGCCAGAACAAATTGATAAAGTGCGCGAGAAAGCCCAACAAAACCGCCGTACATGGACACCATATCGAGAACAGGCCATACTTGTGCCGTGAATTACCCTACGGAATGGATATAAAACCATTAGGGAAAAGTTGAGACGCGGTAGTTGGTAAGCATTCGGGCTTCATGATATGATTAACTCAATGATTCTATAGGCACGCTTCATTTATCCAGTAAATAGTAAGAGAGGAGGACGGCGCATCGCACCGTCGCCGCAATCGGGGCGAACGTCACCTGCGCTAAATTGATTTTATGAGCAAAGGCCGCATTCTTGTTGTCGAAGACGATTTTGACATCTCCAATATGCTCCGGATTTATTTTAGTGGGCAAGGCTATGATGTACAGGTGGCCCCGCGAGGTGGAGACGCGCTGGCCCTGACGCGCAAACAGCTTCCCCAGTTGATTGTGCTGGATATTATGCTGCCCGACATGAATGGGTATGATGTGTGCCGTGAATTACGTCAGACCACCCGCACCAGCCATATTCCAATTATCTTCCTAACCCAAAAGGATGAGCGCTCGGACAAAATTGCCGGGTTGGAATTGGGTGCGGATGACTACATCACCAAGCCGTTTGACATTGAAGAATTGAAACTGCGTGTCAAGAACCAGATTGACCGGGCTGAACGCGAAAATTACACTGACCCCAACAGCGGCCTCCCCAGCAGTGCGATTATCGAAGATCGGCTTCGTGAATTGATGCGTTCCAGCGGCACATGGACGTATTTGGACTGCAAGATTCTAAATTTTGACGATTTCAAAGAGGTCTATGGGTTTGTTGCCGGAACCGAGGTCATGCGATTTATGGCCCTGTTGATGGGCGAAATTGTAGACGGCTTTGGCACACCGAATGACTTTTTGGGGCATCCCGGTAGCGATAACTTTGTAATTATCACCTATTCGGATCGCGCTGAGACATTTGAGACCAAACTGAGCGAACGCTTTGATGAAGAGGTGCAGCAGCACTATTCCTTCATTGACCGTGAACGCGGGCATATGCTCAAAGAAGGCAAAGAAGTATCCTTGATGAAATTAGCAGTTGGGTCAGTTTCTAACGCTAAACATCAATTTGCTGATATTCGTGAAATTACAGAACGGGCCGCCGAAGATCGCCGTCGGGGTGATAGCGACACCTTTGAGGAAATTGAAACCTCTTGGTAATCATTTCAGAGTAGCGCAGGCCGTGAGGGTGGAAGGCCATGTTTGTTGAGATATTTTTTGTCATAATTGGCCTTGCCTTTATACTGTGGCTATGGGGGTTTACCTATCAACTTCTCCGCAGCCGCCGTTATGAACCGCAGGTCGAAGAAAAACCAATCCTCCCTGTCAATTTGCTCGATAACAATGACGGGGTGATTGTAGCTGAGGGACGTGGGCATTTGGTGTATATCAACCAGAATGCCCGCAGTTTGTTTGGTTTAAATGGAGGCGATCCCAATCTTACATCGCTTTCATCGCGGGTCGAACCTTCGGACGTATTCCAAGATTTGTTTGCCGATGAAGGTCGGGCCTCATTCCGCTTGGGAATGAAGCGTGTGCAGGCGGCCTCCCATGCTATTCCGACGACTGAGGGTCGGCGCATGGTGGTGGTGCTGCGGGATGCCTCGCGTGAAGCTGCCGAAGATGAAGAACTGCTCGACCCCGAACGCGCCTTGATGGTGGTGCAAGAGGTTAGCCAAACCATTGCAGGCGGTCTTGATCTGCGGCAAACCCTCAATACCATCCTGACGAGCATCTCGCGCGTCCTGCAATTTGACGCGGGTGAAATTACTCTGTGGGATAACAACCTCAATGCTCTGCGTCCGGTGGGGCGGATTGGCGATCGTGTTTACGCCAATTTGCTTGATGAAACGGGCGGATTATATGAGATTGATGAGGGTTTTACAGGCTGGATTGCCCGTTATCGCCAACCCCTCATGCTGGGCGATGTCAGCGTTCGTTCGGATGTCCGCCCCAAACTAGAAGCCTTCCCATTCAAAAGTTATGCGGGTCTGCCCCTACTGATTAGTAATCGGTTTATTGGCACACTGGAACTGGTGAGTTATCAGCGCCACGCCTTTGACCATGAAGACCTTGCCCTGCTCCAATCGGTGGCGGGTCAAGCCGCTATTGCGATTGAAAATGCCCGTTTGTCGGGTGAACAGGCCAGCCGCCTCACCCAACTTTCGGGTTTGCAGGATATTGTTCAGACGATGGGCGAAATGAACAGCGCACGTCAACTATTTGAACAATTGAATGCACGTATCGCTGATCTAATGAATGTAGATGTCTGCGGCATCTTGTTATTTGAAAGTGACAGCGAATCACTGGTCAGCCAACTGCCCTTCTATGGCGTACCTGATTCGGTAATTTCGCTTTTTCGTATCCCTGCTCCCCCCAACAGCGCAGGTTATAACATCTGGCAAAATTCGCCTTGGTGGTTTAGCAACGACCTTTTGAATAATGAATTGGTCGGGGCGCTCAATATGCGGAATATGGCGGAAGTCATTGGCCTGCGTTCGGCGGCCCTTGTGCCTCTGTCCATTGGCAACAACCGTATCGGCCTCGTGCAAGTCTCCAACAAGCGTGATGGCGGTGGTTTTAACGAAGACGACATGCGGCTGTTGAGCATTTTTGCGGCACAGGCGACCATCGTCATCGAAAACGCCAATTTGTATGAGCGCGAACGGCGATATGTGGCGGAATTGGCGGGCCTGCAACAAATGACGCAGGTCATGAACACCGCTGACCAGATCGAGCTACTCAAAGAGGTGACACAGCGGATTGCTGGTATGATGCGGGCCGAAATGTGCGGCCTGTTATTCTTTGAAAACAATACGGTTCAGGGAGATGAGCAAGAATATATTCTGGTCGCCCAGATGCCGTTTTTTGGTATTGACGAAGACGGCATCCAATTTTATCAGGTGCCTGTCGCATTGGGGTCAGTTTTTGACCAGTTGTACGCCGGACGGGATTATTGGTTTACCAATGATCTGAAGATGGAAGTGTGGGCCGGGGCGATGAACTTCGCTCAATTGGCGTCCATGCTCGGTTTTCAGCGCACATTGATGGTGCCACTGGTGATTGGTGAACAGCGCATTGGCTTGCTGCAAGTTTCGAATAAGCTAAACGGCGAAGATTTCACCGATTCCGATGCCCGACTGATGATGATTGCAGCAGGGCAAGCGGCGGTGTTGATTGAAAATGCCCGCCTATTCCGCGAAGTGGAACGGCTAACGCTTGAAACCGACACCATGCGGACGATCAGCGAAGCCGCCGCGACCCAAACCGACCTTACCAAGATTTTGGAAGTGGCAATGGGTCGGATTGCCCGTTTGTTTGGGGTGCAGGTGGTTGCCGTCGGTTTCTTGGATACGCAGACTGGTGATCTAAACTACGAACCTACCGCAATCTATGGTACCAAATTAGCAGCCCCAATTGTGATGGATGCCTACAGTGCTGGATTTGCCAATAGCCCAGTGATTTCACGACGGCCCTTCCGTACCGAGGACATGGTGCGGGATAAGCGGGTCTTGACCCCCTACCGCCAAATTGCCAATCGGATGAGCTTGAAAAACTGCCTGATTGTGCCGCTAGTCATTAATCAACGGTCGTTGGGCGAGATTGTTATTGCTAATCGTTCATCAGGTGAATTCACCGAGAGTGATGAGCAGTTGCTGCTGACGATTGGGGCGCAAATTGCCGCCGCCGTCGAACGTGGTCGCCTAAACGCCACCTCGGATGCCGACCTTCGGGCACGCCTCGAAGAACAAGAATCCATTGAACGGCTGAACCGCGAACTCAGCGAAACCCTTATTCTGGATCGTCTGTTAGATGTCATCCGCAATGAGGTACTGCGCAGCACCCCCGCCCAAGAGGTTTCAGTGGTGTTGTTTAAGCCCTCATCCGAATGGGTGACGGCGGATAAACCCGAAGTTGAAAGCCGTATGGGCTTGACCCAGTTGTTCACGGTCGAGACAGTTGGGGTAGATGAAGTTCCGATTTTGCCGATTGAGCGACAGGTTTTGCAAACGGGTGACGCAGTTACGATAGATGATTTCGCCACCGCCGCGATTGCCCCCGGTGTTGCTTCGGCCCGTTCCGCAATTGCCCAACCCGTTCGTTTGGGTAATGAAGTGGCTGGGATTATTTCGGTATTTAGTGACCAACCCGCTGGCCTGCCCGACCAAACGCGCATTCTACTGTCACGCCTAAGCCGCCCAGCCTCACTTGCGGTGCGGAACGCTCGCCAATACAGCGAACAGCTTCAACTCAATGAACGCCTGACCCGCCGTGCTGTGCAATTGCAGCATATTTCCTATCTGGGACAGTTGTTGCGTGAAGGTGCTGATCTGGCCCAATTGATGCAGGAAGTGGCCCGCGCCATTAGTGCGACTATCGGCTTTCGTGTGGTGGCGATGAATGTGGTGGACGACAAAGTCCAGTCCTATCGCATGATTGCGGTGGTCGGGACAGAAATTGCCAAAGAGGATCAGGATAAGACGGTTATCCCGGTTGAATATATTGCGAATATGATGCAGCCGCGCTGGAAAATTGGGGACTCCTATTTCCTACCCGCTGAATTAAGGAGCGAATGGCTACCCGATCAGAAAGACCTGAGCATCCGTACCGACCCTGAATTCGCCAAGAAGACGGGCCCACGTGGTTGGCGTAATCAAGACGAACTGCTGGTGCCGATTCGCGGCTCATCGGGTAATATGCTCGGCTTCATCTCAGTAGACGACCCACGTGATGGCCTTCGCCCCGATGCCGAAGAAGTCGAATCATTGGAAGTGTTCGCCGCACAGGTCGGTTCGATTATTGAAAACTTCCGCTTGGTCGAAAGTGTGCAACAAGAAGCGGAATCGGCCCGACGCGAACGTGACCGTTTGGCCCAGTTGCATCTGGTATCGAGCGAAATTCAGCGAGCCAGTGACATGAGCGCCCGCCTGCAAGCCGTTGCCGATGGTATCGTCTCGGCGGGTTGGCAGCGTGTTCAGATTACCCTGCGCGACGAAAAACTTGAACCCTCGTTGCTGATTTATTCTGGTTATGAACCCGAAGAAGCCAGCAACCTTTATGGCAAATTGCTCCCCGGCAAGATTTGGCGCGAACGGTTTAATGACCTTGCGTTCCATGATTTGCGCGTCGGACGAGCCTATTATCTGCGCTATAACCATCCTTGGGTGCAAAAGAATATTTTCCGGGGCCGCCCCCCAACACCGCGTGAAGTGGCTGAGGATGATTGGCATCCGCAGGACGTGTTATATCTGCCGCTGTATGGGCAAGACCAGAAACGCATTATCGGCTTAATTCGCATGGGAATGCCTACCGAAGGCAAGCGCCCCACTGAAGATAGCCTGCAACCCATTGAATTGTTCGCGCTGCAAGCATCGGCGGCGATTGAAAACACGCGGTTGTATCAAGAAACCGCCCGTCAAGCCGAAACGGAACAGCGGCTGAACGAATTGATGGAAGCGATGGCTTCTACCCTTGACCAGACCGAAATTGTGCGGGCGCTGGCGGGTGGATTGAAGCCGTTTGTGGTGTTTACCCGTATGCACCTTGCTTTGCCTGCGGGGGATAACTCTGCCAATTTTGAGATGACCCGCGTTGAATTGACGCCGGATGGTCGCGTTCACATCTTTCCCGATAATCCAATCCCAACCAGCAATACAGCATTGGGGATTGTGTTTGCTACAGGTCGCTCCCAAACTTTTGAAACGGGTCTTGGCTCATCGTTTGAGGCCTATGAAGACCTGCCGATTTGGGCAGCTGAAGGCGAACGCATGATGCTGATGGTGCCGATGATCGCCGGTGGTAAAACACTGGGCGTGCTGCGGCTTGGCAGTGAATTGGGTGGGACGTTCGGGCTAACCGATTCGGACAGTATGACACTGGTTCAACGTATGGCGAACCTGTCGGCTGTGTCTATCCAGAACTCACGTTTGTTCGGGTCGTTGGAAGAAAGTACCTCGTTTAACGAAGCGGTGGTGCAATCTATTCAACAGGGTATTGTGGTGTTGGACGCCGAACTGCGTATTCAATTGGCAAATGCCTTCATGATTAGCCACTATGGATGGAGCCCGGACGTAGTAGGTCGCCAGTTGTTTGACTATCGGCCTGAGTTCCGCGATTTCCTCGAAGACCCCCTACGTGAAGCGCTCATCACTGGACGCGAGTATCACCAGTTTGACCTGCAAGATATTGACTCGGATGGTCGCCTTGTCATCCGTAATTTCTATACTTATCCACTGCGCCAGCGCGAACGCATCACAGGTATTGTGCTGCTGGTCGAAGACATTACGCAGCGTGCGGTGTTGGAAGCCAATCTTGCCACGCAAGCCGAACAATTGTCGACCCTGACAACGGTGTCCAGCCAGATGACGGGCACCCTCAAACCCGACGAAGTGGTTGAGGTCGTGTTGGATGCGTTGGATAACGTGATTCCGTATGATGGGGCGGTGGTATGGCTGCTCGATCCGAAATATCCAGACCGCTTGCAGATTGCGGCGGCGCGTGGGTTCTATGACCCCGGTACCGCGTCCTCACGTGAACTGATTGGCCTATGGGTTGAGATTGACAGCAGCGAATTGTTCCGTGACATGTCCGCCCATCGGAGTGTGATTAACGTTGGGGATACTACCAGCGGCGACCCGCGATTCCCCTATGGTGAGGCGCGTGTTTATAAGAACTGGCTGGGTGTGCCGCTGATTTCCAAGAGTGAAATCATCGGTGTGCTGCAATTAGAAAAGAAGCAGGCCAATTTCTATACCGGCCAGCATGAGCAACTGCTCCAAACATTTGCCAACCAATCGGCAGTCGCGTTGAGTAATGCTCAGTTGTTTGCGGAAACTCAAGACCGCGCTGAAGAACTGAATCGTCAGGCCGAACGTCTGGCGCTGCTCAATCGTGTGTCGGTGTCGCTGTCCCAGTCGCTAGACATTGAAAACGTATTTGAAATTACCCTGCGTGAAACCGCCATCGCCCTAAATGTACCTGAGGCCGCTGCGATTAAGGTGGATCAGGAAACGGGTATCTGTAAGGTCTTGATTGAGCACCCGCGTGGTGATGAAGAACCCTCGCTGGTCTTTTCGATGGGTGATAATGCCCTGATGCAGCGTATCCGTGAGGCTTTGCTGCCACAGGTCATTGAAAACGTGCAATCCGATACCCCCCTCACCCGTGCTGCCCGCGAAATTATGCGCCGCAAGGACGATGTACAGACGACCTTGATTGTGCCGTTAGTGATTAGCGGTTCTATTATCGGCGCGATGCGTTTCGATATTTTGGAACCGAACACTCGGTTTACCAGCGAACAAATTGATCTTGCCCAGACGCTTGCCAGCCAAGCTGCCATCGCCGTGCAAAACGCAGGCTTGTACGAACAATCGGTCCAGCGTACCTATCAATTGGAAACGTTGTTCGAGGCTGCTCAGTCTACAGCCGTGACGCTCGACCTTGAAGACGCCATGCGCCGTGTGGTGACCCAGATGTTGATCGCGCTGCGGGCCGATACTTGCTCGGTTATGACATGGGACAACATCGAAAACACTTTGGTGTTGAGCGAATCGGCAAGTACATGGGTTGAAGAAGTGCCGCATGATCCAAAAGGCACAGTCTATGATTTAGCCAAATATCCGCTGCGAATGAGTGTTTTGAATGATCGCCGCGTCATCAGCCTTCGCGCCGATGATGTGAACGCGGATGAAGCTGAGGTTGCTTCGATGCAAGGTGCGGGAACAAGTGCCCGCGTGTTGGTGCCTTTGATCGTGAATGAAATGTCCATCGGGATTGCCCAACTCGATCTGCGCGAAAAAGGTCGGTATGTTGAACCCGGTCAAATTCGATTGCTGCGCACGCTTGCCAGTCAAGCCGCGATTGCTATTGAAAACGCCCGCTTGCAGACCGAGACGCGCAGCCAGATTGAAGAACTCTACCTTATCAATGACCTCTCGATGGCGGTATCCAGCACGGTGGACTTTGACCAGATTTTGGATAAAATCCGCGATCAACTGCCTATGCTGACCGACGCCCAATTTGTATATGTGGCACTGTATGACCGCGAAAAGAATGAAATTCACTTCCCGGTTGCTATTGACCAATTAGGCGACAACGTCCCCCTATCAGCCTATGCGCCCTCGCCCAAAGATGAGTTTGGGTACATTGTCCAGCGGCGTGCCCCCCTACTGATGGCGGGTTTAAGCCTAAGTCAAATCCGGGCTAATTTGGGCATAACCGAAACATTGTTCCCAAGCGCGATGTGCTTCCTCGGCGTCCCCATGTTTGCCGGTGATGAACTAACGGGTATCTTGGCGGTGCGCGATGACGAAAATGCCCGTAAATTCAGCCTGAATGATCAACGTATTTTGAATACGGTTGGTGCTCAATTGGCGGTCGCGCTGCAAAATGCCCGTCTGTTCAAGCAGATGTCGGCCTTTACCGAAACATTGGAACGGCGTGTACTTGAACGTACCTCTCAGTTGGAGCAGGAACGTCAGCGCCTCAGTACCCTTTACAACATCACCTCAGAAATTGCGGCTGCCACCCTCGACCTTGACCGGATTCTGCACAGCACCCTTGAAGCAGTATCAGAAGCGATTGGCGCGACCAGTGCCGTAGTGTTGGCGATTGATGATATTTCAGATCGCCTCTATGTGTTGACCCATCGCGGGCTGGATGTAGGCGACGAATCCGAACGTTTGCAATTGCGCCAGAATGAAGGATTGGCGGGGTGGGTTATTCAAAATCGGCAGGGGTTGGTTTTGCCGGATGTGCAAAAAGACCCTCGCTGGTTGTCCATCTCCGACCGTGACCGTCAACCGCGTGCGTGCGTGGCGGCCCTGTTGGAGAGTGCCGAAGACATTCGCGGTGTGATTATGTTCTTCAATGAAGCGACGGGTGTGTTTAATGATGAGCACCTCCGCCTTGTGGTTGCTGCCGCAACCCAGCTTGCCAATGCCATGAACAACAGCGAGTTATACGTCCTCATCCGCGATCAGGCCGAACGTCTGGGTGCGATTTTGCGGCAAGAGCAAGTCGAATCTACCAAGAACACCGCAACCCTGAACTCCATTGCAGACGGTGTATTGTATGCGAATGAAAGAGGCATCATCCGCGTCTTTAACAATACGGCGGAACGAATTTTGGGTCTGTCCAGCGACCAAGTATTAAACCGTCATATCCGTGAACTGACGGGTATTTATGGTGGGCGTGCTACTGGATGGGCCGATACGTTGGAAAACTGGATGCAGAACCCGACTCATCATCTGGATAAGGCTGAGCAGTTTGTTGAAGAACTGCTGACGCTAGAAGATGGGCGCGTGGTTAGTGTGCGTTTGACGCCCGTGAACATGGGGGATCAATTCCTCGGTACGGTATCGGTTTTCCGCGATATTACCCGTGAAGTTGAAGTGGATCGCCTTAAGAGCGAATTTGTGGCGACCGTCTCCCATGAATTGCGAACCCCCATGACCAGCATTAAGGGTTATGCGGACTTGCTGCTGCTTGGTGCGGCGGGTGAAATTACCGAAGCCCAACAGCGTTTCTTACAGACCATCAAACAAAACGCTGACCGCCTAAGTATTTTGGTCAATGACCTGCTCGAAGTGTCGCGCATTGATCAGGGTCGGATGCCGCTGCGTTTTGCCCCGGTTGAGGTCAATGAAGTGTTGCAGACCGTGCGGGCACACCTTGAAGGGCGTATTAAAGACCAGAATAAGGTGATAACGCTGGAAATGGATGTCCCAAATGATTTGCCGCGTGTTCGGGCAGATTATGATAAAATCATTCAAGTCATCCAAAATATTGCAGATAATGCCTTCAACTATACGCCAGAAGAGGGTATGATCCATCTGAGTGCCCAATATGTGCCGGACGACGAAGCGGTCATTTTTGTGATCCGCGATAGTGGGATTGGCATTCCGCCGGAAGTCCAAAGCCGCGTCTTTGAACGTTTCTTCCGGGGTGACGAGTATAGCGAAGTGGTGATGGATACTCCCGGTACAGGGCTTGGTCTAGCCATTGTGAAGGAACTGGTCGGGATGCACGACGGTACCATTTGGCTAGAAAGTGCTGTTGGCAAAGGGACGACCTTCTATGTCAAGATTCCGGTCGCAGTAGATACGCTGGAAACAGAAGATAATCAGAGCTAGGATTATTCGGGCAAACTATCTAGGAAGTGAGTTGCAGGGAAGCGTATGGCTAAAATTTTGATAGCTGAGGATGAACGCGACATCCGCGACTTAATTGAGTTTACGCTCAAGTTTGCGGGTCATGAGGTCGTCAAAGCTGCCAATGGGGCGGAGGCAGTTGAACTTGCCCCGACGGTGATGCCAGACTTAATCATGATGGACGTGCGGATGCCCAAAATGACCGGGTATGAAGCCTGCAAAGCGATCAAAGAAATCGAATCGGTCAAACATGTCCCAGTGGTCTTTCTTTCCGCCAAAGGTCAGGAATCGGAAATTGATACGGGGCTAGAAGCTGGAGCATTTGAGTATATCCTCAAACCCTTTTCGCCAGAACTGCTCACACGCCGTATTGCTGAGATTCTGGCCCAGTTTAATATCAAATAGCGGTTCACGGAAGGCAGATTTAGCCACGCATGAGCGCCATTTCAATCGGCAGCGACCTCGTACATTATGAAGTGCTCGGCAGGGGCAAACCAGTGGTGCTGCTCCATAGCTGGTTGGGGTCATGGCGGTACTGGATTCCGACCATGCAGCAACTTAGCGTGAAATATCGCACCTATGCCCTTGATTTATGGGGATTTGGGGATTCGGGGAAAAACTATCCCCAGTATAGCCTTGAAGGACAAACCGAGCTTTTGCGCGATTTTGTTAATAAGATGGGGATTCCTAAAGCCGTGTTTATTGGACACGGGTTAGGGGCCGCCGTCATTACCCATTTTGCCAATGACCCGGAGTGTCGTTCGATTGTCCATCGGTTGATGGCAATTGCACCGCCTCTGTTCGATATGGCCCCACGACCCTTGACGTCAAATACGGCACAGCAAAAATCGCCGCTGCCCGCCATTGCCCCTATAGCCTCAAATGAAGCGGTTACAGCCGGGATGAGTTCGAGTGCAGCGGATGCACCGACCTTAATTCGGCCTACTGGTGATATTGACCGCGAGAAATTACGCCAAGCTGCTCTCGCCGCCGGGTTGGATGGATTGGCCTCGCGCATCAAAACCAATACAACCACCACCAACTCTACGTCAGCGACGCCAACCAAGCCTGCCCCACCAGAAGCGCCAAGCATTCCGTCGCCAGTGCCACCAGCGGCTGCCATTGAGGAAACACGCCTGAGCGGTCAACCAACACCCGTGAAAGGGACACAGGCACTACTCAGTAACCCAATTGCGGGGCTGATGGGTGATATGAACCCGTTAAACATGTTAAAAGCGCATGTAGATAACTCGTCCAGTGATTTTGAAAAATTAAAAGCGGAAGTCGCCAAAGTTAAATCTGATGTGATTGCTGCAAGTACCGATTCGTTTAAGCATATCAACACTTTCCGCGAATTATTGCAGATGATCGCCCCAACCGTTGTCTTGTTGGGCGAAGGCGACACTTTTATGAAGATGCCCGAAGAAACCGTTTTGTCTCAGCTTTCGGCACGCCAGCAGTTTAACTTGACGGTTATGGAAGGGGTTCGGCATTTTCCAATGCTAGAAGACCCCGCAAAATTTACGCGGTTCCTGCGCGACTTTTTGGAGACGCCCGATGTGACCGATCTGGCGATGAAAGACGAATGGCGGCGGCGGACACGATGAGTTTTCGCGTAAGGATACGGTTGACAGGCCGCTTGTGTTCCGCTACGATGTTCAGGCGATGCTGAAAGCGGTTGTTTTCAGTAAGCTCGGACTTGGCCCTGCGCGGCAGAGCCTTCGAATTTGGTCAGGCCTGAGAGGGAGCAGCCATAAGGAGTCCCCTCTGGGTGTCGTAGGATAACCGGGCCCGAGCTTACTGCGGATGACCGCTTTTAAGAACGATCAACACTATGTCTCGGCAAATCAAATTTAGCCCCACCCTTCTTCCTGATTCTCCTTCTCTGTTGGCACGCCGCTGGGTCAAATTATCCATTCTCGGAATCATCCTCATGGCAGTGGTTATTGCGGTTTTTCTGGTGGAAGAAATTTTCGCCCGTGCCACGGTCACTATTGATGTTAATGGGAGTGTACGTGAAGTACGAACCGACGCCGGTACGGTAAAAGAAGCCCTTCAAGATGCCAATATTTTGATTGATGAGGCTGACAAAATAACGCCCCCTCTGCAAACGCGATTAGGCAACAACATGACCATCACAATCATCAAAGCCCATCAACTGGTTTTGGAGATGGGGGGGGATGTACGTCGTGTCTATACCCATGCCAGTGACCCACTGGTTATTCTGACGGAACAAGGAATTCAATTGGGGCCAAATGATGTTTTGTATGTAGACCATCGGCTCTATCAGCCAAGCCAGTCACTTTCAAAGACGCCACCGCGCTATTTACAGGTCATTCGCGCCAAAAATTATACGTTGATTGACGGTGACCAGCCGCTCTATGGTCAGTCTGTGGCTCATACCGTAGGGGAAGTCTTGGATGAAAACGGCGTAACCCTCTATCTTGCCGACCAAATTTCACCGCTGCCGAATACACCACTGACCGATGGCCTAGCTATTGTTATCACCCGGTCTACACCTGTACAGATTTCAGTGGATGGGCAGCAGTTACGTACACGAGCAATCGGGGCAACGGTTCATGATGTTCTCACCATGCTAGGATTTCCACTGCTCGGTTTCGACTATACCATTCCGGCTGAGGACACCCCATTTTCACCCGATATGGAGATTCAGGTCGTCCGCGTCATTGAAGATTTTGAGGTCGAGCAGGCCCCGATTCCATTTGAAGTGGTAATGGTGAGTGCCGACGATTTAGAGCCGGATGAAGAGCGCATTATCCAAGCGGGTGTGCCGGGTGTGCAAGAAACGCGGGTGCGGGTGCGGCGTGAAAATGACCAGATTGTGAGCCGGGTAGTCCAAGAAATATGGACAGTGGTTGATCCCATCCCACAAATTGTGGCGTATGGTGGCATACCTGCTGAATCAGAATAGCGTCAAAGGATGGCCTCCCATTAGTAATCCTAAAAATTTATTGGAATCACTGAATATTCTTCCCAAAAAAAGTTTGGGGCAAAATTTTCTACATGACCCCAACGCATTAGAAAAAATTGTGCAATCGGCGGAACTTCCCCATGATGCCGTCGTTTTGGAAATTGGGCCGGGGACAGGGGCATTGACGACGCGCTTGGCTGAAACCGCACGGCGGGTGGTGGCCTTTGAGACCGATGTCCGGTTGCGTCCCGTCTTGGAAGCCACGCAGCAGCAATATCCTAATCTCCAAGTCATTTGGGGTGATTTTTTGGATGTAGATTTGGCGGGCTTCGTAGGGGATGAGCCTTATTATGTCGTCGCCAATTTGCCCTACTACATTACCAGCGCCATTTTGCGGAAGTTGCTAGAACATCCCAATCATCCCAAACGTATGGTGGTGACGGTACAGCGCGAAGTGGCCGATCGCATCACGGCAAAGTCTGGCGAAATGAGTTTGTTGAGCGTCAGTGTGCAGTTTTATGGCAAACCCGAATTGGTGATGCGCCTTAATCCAGCCGTTTTTTGGCCGCGCCCCGATGTGGAATCGGCTGTTGTGCGGATTGACACATTCGCCCAGCCGCCAGTGGATGTACCAGACGATACGAGCTTTTTTAAGGTGGTGCGGGCTGGTTTTGGGCAAAAACGCAAGCAGCTTAAAAATTCGCTGGCTAATGGTCTGGCTCTGACGAATGAACGGGCTGATCTAATTTTGACGGCGGCGGGGATAGATGGGCGACGGCGGGCCGAAACGCTTAATTTGGAGGAATGGGCAGCCCTAGCGCGTAGTTTTGTTGTCTTGCCCAAAAATTAGCGACTGACATACCCCTGTGCCATTACTTCGACCTGATCGGGCTGACCCGTCAAAGGGGTAGCGCGTATCGAAAATGGGACGCTGGCCGTGTTTGTGTCGGTCAAGTTAATTTCCTGCGAACGAAATCCACTTAATTGCCCTGATGGGCTGGTGAAAGCGGCTAGGGCACGGACACTTTCTAGCGGAAGGCCTGTGTCGTTTACAATTTCCCCCTCAATCAGATATTCACTCCCATTCCATGTCGTTTCCACATTGATGACACTCAGCGGCATAACCGAGGGCGGTGAATCTATCACCAGCATTTCTATGCCGCGCAAATCAGCATAGGTGGCCCATGATTCGGTGGGGACTTCAGAAAAAATGACACGATAGGGCAGGCTGGTATGGCCGGATAAAAGGGATAAGGCCGTTGTGGTGTCGGTGATTTGAATAGGTTGACCTTGAGGAGTAAGCAGGTAGACGGTAATGAGGGGATTGAGCAGCGGGTCATCGCCATTGTTGCGTATCCAACCGATGCAAATCAAACTTTGCACCGCTGATTCATAACAAGTCGGGGCATCAACGCCGATAAATGAAGATACTTGTTGAGAGGCCAAGCGGGTTGCTACACTTCCAAATGGAGTAAGGGTATAGATGGGCCTAACCGGAAGCGTGGGTGGGGCTGTGGCTTGGGGAGTAAACCCTTGCAATGACGGTGTGCGGGTTTGGGGTTTGGGAGTAGGGGTAGTAGATGAAAGCTGTCCACACGCGGTTACGAGTACGCTTAACCAGCAGAACAACCAACGCCAACCCCAGCGCCTCATTCTGGCGACTCGCCTTTCCGAAATACAATCAACAATATGAGTTCCACTTTTATTATAGCCCATTATGCTATAGGCGAAAGTCTGAATACACCGCATTTTTGCCCCATATCCGCCCCTGAATTTACCGCACGGCTATGCTACAATGAATTCAATCCGGGTTGGTCGGACGGTTGCGCCTCGGCTTCGGTCGGGGTGAGGAAAGTCCGCGCTCCACAGGGTACGGTGCTGGCTAACTGCCAGGCGGAGTGATCCGACGGCAAAGTGCAACAGAGAGACAGATTGCCCCAGAAATGGGGTGAGGGTGAAACGGTGCGGTAAGAGCGCACCAGCGTGGGTGGCAACACCGACGGCTAGGCAAACCCCACCGGGAGCAAAACCAAGCAGAGGTCAGGGGCGACCCGTCCCATTACGAGCCTCGGGTAGGTTGCAGGAGGTGTCGAGTAATCGCCATCCCAGATAGATGACCGTCGCCCAATTTGGGTACAGAACGCGGCTTATAGGCTGACCCGGATAGCAATTATTGAGGTCGGGGAAAATCTACCCGGCCTTTTATTTTGGGGATTTTTGACAGTGACCCAACCCAAATATCGCATTCTCCGCTTTTATAAACCCTATGGTGTCCTCACCAAATTTACGGATGCTGAGGATCGCCCCACCCTTGCCAATTACGTGAATGCTCCAAATGTATATCCGGTTGGTCGGCTGGATATGGACAGTGAAGGCTTGCTGATTCTGACGGATTTCGGCCTACTCAGTCAGCGGCTCACCGACCCGGCCTATCGCCATCCGCGCATCTATCTGGTACAGGTCGAACGTGTTCCCGATGAGGCGGCGCTGGAAAAATTACGTGTGGGGGTGGTGATCGAGCAAAAAAAGACCTTACCCGCGCATGTGGAATTATTAGACTACGAACCCGATCTACCCCCGCGTGAGCCGCCTGTGCGTTTTCGGAAATCTGTGCCGACGGCCTTTTTGAAAATGACGCTGTATGAAGGGCGCAATCGGCAGGTACGCAAGATGACGGCAGCGGTAGGGCATCCAACGTTACGGTTGATTCGGATCAGCAGTGGCCCAATCAAATTAGAGGGATTGCAGCCGGGGGAATGGCGTGATCTGAGCGAAGAAGAACGGGCAGGATTATTAAAAAGCGTAAAATTAAAGGGGTGAGAACAAACTCGGTTTATTGCGACAGAGCTATGCTACACTGTGGACACGAAAGGAGTGGCTTTCATGACAACCATAGCCCAAGAAATTATCGAGATTATTGACCACTTGGATGAAGATAAACGGCGCCGACTCTTGGAGATTGCTAAAGAGATACAAGCCGAACCCTCGGTCCGACCACTAGGGCGGTTATATACTGCAAGTGATCTTATGCAGTTGACATTTGAAGAGCGCAATCGTATTGCACAGGAACTCCTTGCACAATCAAGCGATGAGGGATTTGAACTTTTTGAAGCCTATGATGAGGAGGCTTTTGATGAATCCCACTAGACTCCAACCGAAGCGGGGGGAGATTTGGGAAGTTCGTTTTGACCCAAGTGAAGGCGATGAAATCAGGAAAGTGCGTCCGGCAGTAATTATGGATATTCAGGAAGCAGGTCGGATGCGGTTACATATTGTAGTGCCCGTTACCGGATGGAAACCACAGTTCACCCCCTATTTCTGGATGGTGTATCTTGTGCCGACATCCGAAAATGGTCTAGCTAAAGAATCGGCGGCTGATTCTTTCCAAATACGTTCTGTTTCAACAGGTCGCCTAGCTGGGAAAA
Source organism: Anaerolineae bacterium (assembly GCA_041753455.1). GTDB lineage: Bacteria > Chloroflexota > Anaerolineae > Aggregatilineales > J027 > CFX10. The sequence goes on from JBGSUK010000016.1 coordinate 60,382, forward strand.
TAGGAATGCTGATAAATTCCCAAGTAGATGAGATTGCCAAATCCATTGCGGTATGTATTGGTTTTCGCGCTCCCTGAGAAGTATTTTGTAGGGTGACTTGCCAAAAGCCACCCTAAATTCATTTTGCTTATTCCGCCGCCCATGTCCACGCTTGCAGCGTGCGGAAACGATCTGCGGGGGTGGTGATGAACCCGACCTGCACATTTTCGAGGCGGTCATCGGTGACATAGCTGTAGACCGGATAGTACAGCGTCAAGGCCGGGGCACGCTCCACAAATAACCGCTGAAATTCCTTATAGAGTGCCACCCGATTGATGCCGATTGTTTCGCGGCGGGCCTGCTGCAATAATTCGCTCAAACGCAAATCACGCATTGCGCCATAATTTTGACCATCTTCGGCCTGCCCCACATGCCAGAAGGTGTAGGGGTCAGGGTCGGCATAGGGCGCAAAGCTAAATTCGATAATCGCTGTATCAAAATCCCCATCTTCCAAACGTTGGATTAAAGTAGCCCGATCTACTGCCTCGACGGTCACGGTGAAATTGAGTGCCGCCCATTGTGTCGCCAAATCTTGGGCTAGGGCTGTCAGTGCGGGATCGTCTACGACCAATATCGTAAAATTACGCCGCACCGGTTCAGGCGTGGCAGATGGCTCTGGAGTATCGCTTGGCGTAGCATCGGGAGGCCCTGTTTCCGGCGTCGGTTCGGCTCCCGTTTCGGTGGGTGTTGGTTCAGGGGTACTGGGTGATTCAAAGGATACGGTATCAATCAAGGCGAGTGCGGCGTTGACATCCGGTGAAGGGTAAACGGCGTTAGGGTCATAGGCCCATGAACCCGGAATCAAGGGACTGTTGGCGGGAATCGCCTCAATACCCAATGTGCGCTGAACTGCTCCGACACGGTCAATGCCATAGGCAAAGGCTTGGCGCAGACGCTGGTCACGCACATAACGGATGCCGTCTTTGTCCCAGTTGTAAATCAATACCCCTACCGCTGGCAGGGTTGTATTATAGATTGCCAGATGAGGCAGGCCACGCAGACTAGCCAATTTATCTGTACCGATTTGCCCGATGCTGTTCACCTCGCCCCGCACATAAGCCGCGATAGCTTGTTCTATTGTGTCGTAAGTATAGAACACAATCCGGTCAATGGCGTAACCTGTTTGACCCTCAGGTCGTTGGCGATAAGTTGGGGCAACACGCAAACTAACCCCGTTAATCTCCCCTTGTGAAGAATACAGGGCTTCAAGCTGATAAGGGCCCGTGCCAATCGGGTTGATTAAATTGATCGGATGGTTATCCAAATCCTTAATGGGATAACCTTGTAGGGCATGAACGGGCAGAATTCCCATGCGGAGTTGTTCTGGAAAAGACGCCAGCGGTTGTACCAAGCGAAACCGCATCGTGTAATCGTCAATCACAGCCACTTCGACAGTTTTCCAAAATTCGGTCAGGCCAGCATTGCCTTGAAAATCAGGGTCACGGATGGCGTCAATCGTATAGCGCACATCGGCACTGGTGAACTGGATGCCATCTTGCCACAGCACATCCCGTCGAATCGCCACAATATATTCTAGTCCATCTTTAGAGACTTCCCATCGTTCGGCCAAATCGGGTACGACTTCGCCATATTGATTGATGGTCGTTAGTCCCTCAAAAATCAGCGAGGCGATGTCACGGTCTACCGGATTAAATTCGGCATACAGTGGGTTGATTTTGCTGATGCTGCCGACCAGTGCTTCCGTCAATTGACCGGGGACAGGTTTGGGCAAGGTTTCTCCCGGTGCGATTTCAATCGTTGGAATAGCAGTGGGTTCGACAACCTCTGGGGTCGGACTAGGGGTAGTTTGTGGCAAAACACTGACAGGCGTTTCATTAGATGGGTCGTCGGTCTCGCTATCACTGGCGAGTTGGGTATAGAGAGCAGCTGCCAATAATAGGACGGCAAACAGCAGGGCGACCAGAGGCCAGCGTAAGGCTTTCCACATAGGTGTAATCCTTTTATACAAACACAAAAGGGGCAGTCTTGCAAAATGCAAAACGCCCCCGCTATTCAAACCATATGCTTAAGCTGCGTGTCCGCAGATTTATTGCACCAGTAGTTGTAGGATGGAGTTCACAATGAACAGAACCGACAAGAGAACGGTCAGGCGGAACAGGGTCAGTTCCAGACCGCGACGGGTCTTGGTAATCGCGCCGCCAGAGTTGCCGCCGAACAGACTACCGAGGCCGCCTGTTCCACGTGCCTGCAACAAAATCACTGTTACCAGTCCAACTGCGATGAGAACTTGAATAAATTGGAGTGCGTCTTCAATAACCATGCGTGTCTTTTACCCGCTTTATTTGCTAATTCCGAAACCGAGTGGTTTCTAATCCACAGGGCGCACATTATACATCTAGCATAGGATTGTGTCGAGAGAGAGTCCAGTGCAATCGGCTATGTCAGGCAAGCGTGGTACAAAAAAAGGGCGGTGAGTCCTCATGCAGAACTACCGCCCTTGGTGTGAACTTAATTGAATGGGCCGCCGGGGACATTATAGGGAATAAAGTCTAATTTGCCGCGCTGTATCAATTCTAGATAGCTGGCTACGGAAATAAGCGACTTATCCTGATAACTGGCGGATACATAGAAGGCATTGACCCAACATTTCAAGAATGTGCCTTCGGGCATTTGCCATTGAACATGAAGCCACAGTTCATTGAGTTCGATTCCTTCGCCAAGTCGAGCAGCAGCGTAATCCGGAATTTCGATCATAAGGCCATCTGGGAAGCCGATTCGTTCATCACGTGCCCCCGGTAAACCCAAGATCGTCAATGTCGAGCCACTGGGAATTAGACCAAGTGAAAATGCGATGCTAGACGGATATTGGCGACATTGTAAATTGCTGCCCCGACCCACATTTGCCAATCCCACGACTTCAGCAGTTGATGGATTCAGATTCGACGCATTGTTCACCGTTTCCACTTTGACTTCAGGCGTCGCGGTTGGCGGTATATTGGCCTGCGCAGTGGGTGGCGCTGGGGTAGTGGCTGCGGCAACAACTGGGGCTTCGGTGGGCACCGGTGTAGTGGCAATGATAGGGGCTTCGGTGGGTGCTAGAGTAGATGCTTCCGTCACGACCGGAGGGACTGCAACAACAACCGGAGCATCACTAACACAGCGGGTTGTGATTTCACCCGATTCTAACATGGGTAAAGTGGTGGGAATAATGGCAGTGTTGTGGGCCGTCAATAAATCAACCTCGGTGGTTGTTTCTTGATTGTCCCCAGCTAACACTAACGAAAAATTATAACCCGTATTGGCAGGGATTATCAGTTTAGGTCGCCACTCAATTGGTTCAGTAATGGGACTTCCACTAGCGGTCTTGAGTTGCATGGTTTGAATCGAACGAATCCAAGGCCCAGTGTTACTGGAATGGTATTCGTTCGCAGTAAAAAGCTCACATCGTTCGGGATCAAAAAGGGTTGGGAAAACATTGGGCCGTGACCCGAACACAAGAATGATAAAAAATCCGAATTTGTGTGGTACAACCCCTACCCCAATTTCCCGGTAAGCCGGGTTTTCCATCGCTGTTTTATGTAAGGGGGACTTGCGCCAGTAATCAAAAATGAACTGGAGATCACCAACCCCGGCGTTCTCGCCGATTTCGATTTGCCGTTTATCTGGGCCAAAGGTGGGCCATTTATAACGTAGCGCCCTTTGACGTGGGTATTCCCCGTTCACATCCCGATGATAGTCATAATCCGGGGGATGGAAATTCTGTGATTGTAGGTATAGCACTTGATCTAAAGCCATTTTGCTCAAGGTTGGATTGAGCGCTAAAGGATGCACGCCCAAACTAATCCGATGCTGATTGACCATCGCAATAATTTCTAAGGCAGTGGTAGAAGTATCCTCCGTAGCTTGCACAGGCCGCGAGGTATGAAAGAACGAGGCAAACAAACTTATCACAATAATCACTGAAATAGCGCATATGTGGCGCAGCATCATAGCAGACTCCGATATAGACACATCAGTTAATGTATAGAGTATACGGAAAGTCAAAACTGTTGTCTGTGAAGCAGATGTGAAAAGTTCATTATTTTTGTATGAAGAAAGGTAGATTTCGGTTAGTAGATGGTTTACATCTCACCCCGCCCCTGTAATGCCCGCAGTAGCGTGACAGTATCCACGTATTCCAAATCACCACCTGAAGGCAAGCCGCGTGCCAAACGGGTAATTTTGACCCCCAGCGGTGCTAATTTCTGTTTGATATACATGGCTGTCGCCTCGCCTTCCATGTTGGGATTGGTGGCGATAATCACCTCAGCAATGCCCTGTGTTTGGACACGGACAATCAGTTCTTTGATTCGCAAATCATCTGGGCCAATGCCTTCTACCGGGGAAATTGCGCCATGCAGCACATGATAGAGGCCATTGAAACTACCGGTGCGTTCAACCGCCACCACATCCAGTGGGTCTTCAACGACGACTACCATTGCCCGGTCGCGTTTTTCGTTTTTGCAAACCACGCATGGATCATCTTCGGTGATATTGTGGCAGGTCGAGCAATAGCGCGTTTTGCTTTTGAGGTCTGCTAGGGCTTCTGCTAGCGACAACGTGATATTGTCAGGGGCACGCAGCAAATAGTAGGTCAGGCGGGAGGCGGTTTTTGGCCCAATCCCCGGTAGACGCGAAAAGGCTTCAATCAATTTGGTGACGGATGGCGGCAGAACTTGACTCATGGTGACGTGATTTCCAAAAGGTAGTGACGATGCAATAGATTTTACCCTGTTATGGGGAGTCTAGGCTTGGCTTTTTGCCAACTCAGCCAGATACCAGCGTTCGGCTTCGGTCAAGTCGGCGGTTAAGAGCATATCCGGGCGGCGTTGCCATGTGCGCTTCAGGCTTTCGCGGCGTCGCCATTTTTCCACCTCGGCATGATTTCCACTCACTAACACATCCGGCACACGCAGGCCTCGATATTCGGCAGGTTTGGTGTAGTGGGGATATTCCAATAGGCCCGTTGCGTGGGAATCCTCATCAGCGCCCCACTGCGCTCCCAACACCCCCGGCACCAGACGCGAAACGGCGTCCACAATAATCATCGCCGCCAATTCACCCCCCGTCAGTACGTAATCGCCAACACTGATTTCATCGGTGGCGATGGTTTGGCGTACCCGTTCATCAAAGCCCTCATAGCGTCCACACACCAAGATGAGGCGGCGATATTGGGCCAGTTCTTGGACGACCTTCTGATTGAACACTCGGCCCTGCGGGGTCATCAAAATCACAGGGGTATGGGTATCCTCCCCGCGCACGGCTTCAACGGCGCTCACCAGCGGCTCGACCTTCATCACCATACCTCCACCCCCACCATAAGGCGTATCGTCAGTGGTCTTGTGTTTATCGGTGGCGTGGTCGCGGATGTTATGCAGATTGACCTCAATCAAGCCTTTTTCTTGGGCACGTTTCAAGATGCTTTCGGTCATTGGGCCTTCAAACATGGCTGGGAAAAGGGTCATGATGTCAAAACGCATGGGATTTTCCTCAGATAGTGAAATATCGAAATATGCCTATATGCAGAAATATGCAAAACGCCTGTCACATGCGCGGCGATTGGCAGTGTGCTATATTCTGCCTTCATCAGCCAAATTTTGGGAGTGAGAATTATGAGCAGTCAGGCGGTTGACCTCATTATCTATAATGCGCGGCAATTATGTACTATGCCCCTGCAAGACAATGGCCCACAACGTGGACATCGGCTTGGGGATGTTGGCATGATTGAGGATGGGGCCGTCGCCATTCACGATGGCGAAATTGCTGCCATTGGTACCAGTGATGAAATTTGCGGCACGTATTATTCGGCGACGGTACTGGATGTCACCAATTTGGTTGTCACCCCCGGCCTCATTGACCCGCATACTCATGCGATTTGGGCGGGTGATCGTGCTGCCGAATTTGAACGTCGTATTGCCGGGGCGACCTATCAACAATTGATGGCGGAAGGCGGTGGGATTAATTCGACGGTGCGCCAAACCCGCGCTGCTGACCTTGCCACGTTGGTTGACCAAGCCAAACCACGCCTTGAACGCATGATGCAAAATGGCACCACGACGGTTGAATGTAAAACGGGTTATGGGCTGGAACTGCACACCGAACTCAATATGTTGAACGCGATTGCAATTCTGGACGCCGAAATGCCGCTGGATTTAGTGCCGACCTTTTTGGGCGGTCATGCCGTGCCACCTGAGTATAAACATGACGCCGATGCCTATGTTGATTTGTTGGTGCGAGAAATGATCCCCGCCGTTGCTGCATGGAAAGCCGAACACTGGCCCGGTGAACTATTCTGCGATGTGTTTTGCGAGGATGGTGCGTTTTCGGTGGAGCAGAGCCGCCGCATCTTGGAAGCGGGGCAGATGGCGGGTCTGGGTCTCAAAATCCACAGCGATGAGTTTGAGGCGCTCGGCGGCACACGTTTGGCAGTTGAATTAGGCGCGACCTCCGCCGACCATTTGGTCGCCACCAGTGATGAAGAAATCGCCCTACTGGGTCAATCAGATACCGTTGCTGTGTCGCTACCTTGCACTCCCTTTGGTTTAGGCCACCATCATTACAGCCGCGCTACTGCCATGCTTCAAGCAGGGGTGGCCGTAGCCATTGCGACCGATTGCAATCCCGGGACGGCATGGTGCGAAAATATGCAGTTTGCAATGGCACTGGCGACCCGTTATTTGCGCCTGACCCCGGCCCAAGCACTGGTCTGCGCGACGGTCAATGCGGCCTTTGCGATTGGGCGCGGCGGTGAGATCGGCACATTAGCAGTAGGCAAACCCGCCGATCTCGTGATCTGGGAAATTGATGATTACCGTCATCTGGGGTATCGCTTTGGCTCAAATCTCGCCAAGACCGTCATCAAGCGGGGTCAGGTCGTGTTCGAGCAGTAATCTACTGACCTGCCAAATAGTGTTTCAAAATAGGCAGGGCGGCTTGAAGGGCGCGACCACGATGGCTGATGCGGTTCTTTTCGTCCGATGGCATTTCGGCAATCGTGCGACCATCCGGCAGAACAAACACCGGATCATAGCCGAAGCCGTTGCTGCCATGCGGTTCAAACCCGATATGACCATCCACCCGCCCCATCGCAAGTTCGGGTGATTTTCCCGGTAGGGCAATCGCAACGGCACAGGCAAAATGGGCGGTGCGTTGGGGTGGCTCAATCCCTGTTAGATTTTTCAGCAGCAGTTGATAGCGGTCTACATCGGAGGCGGCTCCGGGAGCACCATAACGAGCCGAATAGACCCCCGGCGCACCATTTAAGGCATCTACCACTAGGCCTGAATCATCGGCGAGGGTCAGCATCCCGGCGGCGTTGGCATAGGCTTCGGCTTTCAATCCGGCGTTTTCCTCAAAGGTCGCGCCCGTTTCCTCCACGTCCATATGGCCCAAACCGACATCCCACAAGGACAGCCATTCAATATCACCGAGGCCATCCAAAATTTCTTGATATTCCTTGAGTTTGCCGCGATTTTTGGTAGCCACCAATAATTTTTGTGCCATGTTTTCGGTCCTTGCTAGTACACTATAGACAGGGGGATTTTAGCAGAGGCAAGGGGTAAATGATCTGGGGAATTTTAATCTTTATTGGCCTGTTGGTGGGTGCGTTCCTCTTTATTTTAATGACGGATGGACGGTATTTTGGTAAACAATTGATGTATTGGGTCTATGACCGAATTGGCCCGGCGGCTTTTGGGTCACGCAGTGAGGTCGATGATTGGCAGAATCTATTGGTAAATTTGCATCTGCGGGGGGATGAAAAAGTGTTAGATGTCGGCACGGCAGTGGGGGATCTACCACTGACCATTGCTGCCCAAGCTGATTTTCATGGACACGCCACCGGGATAGATTGGTCACCGCGTATGATGGAAGCTGCCCAAGCCGAAGCCGAAAAACATGGTTTGTCGGGGCGGGTAGATTTTCAAGTTGTGGATGTGCGTCAGCATCTACCATTTGAGGACGGCACATTTGAAGTGGTTTTTTGTTTTGGCCTACTTGAAACACTACCTAACCCACAGGCACTGCTGCAAGAATTCGGTCGCATCATTCAGCCAAACGGGATAGTTGTTTTAAGCCTCTATAAAGGTTGGTCGTCATGGAGCGCCGCTTTAGATTTAAAGTGGTATCAAACCCATTTGGCGGATTTGGGCCACCCCTTGCGAGAAATTCAGACCCTGCCGTTTAGAAATAGCCAAGATGTCGTGGTTGCCAGATTAGGGCAATGATGGCTATCCTCAAGCCTAGTGCAAAACGTTTGAAAGGTGATTTGGCATGAAATCAACACATCTATGGTTTGGTATCTTCACTGTTTTCCTGCTGACGCTAAGTGGAATTAGTATCGTAAGTTCAGCCCCCAACGCCAGTAGGCTCGCTGATGTTGCCACACCTACCCCCGCCAGTGCCACCGCCACACCAATGCCTAGCATGATTGGTCCATCTTTCGCCGTCAACGTCAATCCATTGACCGGATTGGTAGTCGTTGACCCATCGGTATTAGATCGCCGTCCCATTGCGGTTAAGGTGAGCAATGCCCCGGCGTCGGTACGTCCTCAAGCGGGTTTGGCCTATGCCGATATAGTTTTTGAGCATTACCTCGAAGCCAATTACACCCGCTATACCGCCCTGTTCTATAGCAACACCGTTGAGCGTGTGGGGTCGGTTCGTAGTGCCCGCCTCATTGATTTGCAGATTCCGCGTATGTATCAGGCGATTTTGGCCTTTGCTGGGGCGAGTGGGCCAGTGCGTGAACGGATTTTGAACAGCGCCTTCGCGGATCGCGCTCTTGAAGGGGTGACGACAGGCCAACCGCGTTTTTTCCGTGACCCGCTGATTCAGGTGCCCGATAATCTCTTTGCGAATCCCGCCAAGATTTGGGAACGGGCTGCCCGCGATGGTCTCAACATCCGGCCCAATCTGGATGGTATGGTCTTTTTGCAGGATTTGCCACCCAATTCCGATGGCGCCGCCAATGACATCACGATTGCTTATGGGCCAGATACGGTGCGCTGGCATTATGACGCCGAGGCGGGTTTGTACTATCGTTTTGTGGACGACGAACTGCATGTGGATGCGCTGGACGAGACGCCCATTACCGCCGCGAACGTGGTCGTTTTGGGGGTCAACCATGTGACCGATTACACGATCATCGAACATCAGGTGGGGGACGCCAAAAACTTCTCTATCGAGATTCAGCTTTGGACATTAGGGCCAGCCACCATTTTCCGGGATGGACAGCGTTATGAAGGCCGCTGGCATCGCTGGCAGGATGAGGTGGTATTAACTTTTTGGCGTGACGACTCAATGGTCGAGCGCATGTATCTCAAGCCGGGGGTGACATGGTTTCAAGTCGTTCCGCTGGATTTTCAAGGCATTACGGTCGAATAAGCGTTTGTGATAGTCAACGTGTAGAGGGGTATATGAAAAAAACGGCCTGCTTAATCGGATTCATGATACTGTTGATGGGTGGCAAGGTCGTTGCTCAGACGGATGAGCCGTCAGCGATTTGGCGACCTGTCCCCGGCACAACATGGCAGCTGCAATTACAGGGAGATATCCAGACCACGTGGGATGTCGAAATGTATGATATTGACCTATATGACACCCCACAAGAAACGATTGATGAACTGCATGAGGCAGGCCGGATTGTCATTTGTTATTTCAGCGCCGGCAGTTATGAAGATTGGCGACCCGATGCTGACCAATTCCCTGCAAGTGTTCTGGGGAAAGAGTTGGAAGGTTGGCCCGGTGAATTTTGGTTGGATATTCGGCAGATTGAGGATTTAAGCCCAATTATGGCTGCCCGTCTTGATCTTGCAGTTGAGAAAAAATGCGATGGGGTAGACCCTGATAATGTGAATGGGTATGCCAACGAGACGGGCTTTGAGTTAAGCGGGGACGACCAATTGGCTTATAACCGTTGGCTGACGGACGAAGCCCATCAACGTAACCTCTCGATTGGCCTCAAAAACGATCTTGAGCAGATTAGCGATCTTGTAGAATATTTCGATTGGGCGCTGAATGAGCAGTGTTTCGAATATGATGAATGTGATCTGTTGTTGCCCTTCATCGAAGCGAACAAGGCCGTTTTTGGGGTGGAATATGTTGAGGAAAGTGGCGATCCGCAAGATTACTGCCCAGTTGCCAACGAACTGAGTTTTTCGTGGCTGACCAAAACCCTTGATTTAGGGGACGAGCCGCCGAATGGATGTTGGGAAGGAAATTTCTAATTGTCAGATACGCCCGTTATTCGCACCGAAAATCTATGTAAATCGCTGCCGGTTGGGGGGCAGATGTTGGAAATTTTACGCGACATCACCCTTGATATTTGGCCCCAAGAAATGGTGGCGATTATCGGGCCATCTGGCAGCGGCAAAAGCACCTTGATGGGTCTGATGGGTGGGCTAGATTCAGCCACTAGCGGCAAGATTTATCTGGATGGTGAGGACATCACCGCTTTGGGTGAACGTGCCCTGACCCGGATGCGGAATCAAAAAATCGGCTTCGTATTCCAATATTTCAACCTCGTGCCGACCCTAAACGCGCTGGAAAATGTCATGCTGCCGCTCCAATATGCTCCCAACAGCCCCCGCCGAGGTCATAAGAAACGTGCCCAAGAACTGCTGGAAATGCTGAATCTCGGTGAACGCATGAATCATAATGCCCGACAACTATCCGGCGGCGAACAGCAGCGGGTGGCGATTGCCCGTGCCTTAGCCAACAGCCCCTCGATTTTGCTGTGTGATGAACCGACGGGCAATCTGGATCGGGCTTCAACGGCATTGGTGACAGAGGCCCTGTTTCAGGTGCGCGAAAATACGGGCACAACCGTTGTGGTCGTGACGCATAACCCCACCTTAGCCAAGCGCATGGATCGGATTGTCGAACTTGTTGATGGGCAAATCGTGGCGTCGCCTGCTACAATTGCCGCCCAATGAACGACCCATTACGAAAGATTGGTTGAATGGACACTGAAATCTCGCCAAAACCCACTGCGGAAGTGGATGCTAAGAAACTGAAACGCCAAAAAAGAATGCGAACGGCTCTGCGTATCTTTGGACACATATTTGAAAAACTATTGACCCGCACAGTGGTGACCGGGCTCGAAAATATCCCCGCCAAAGGGCCAGTCCTGTTCGGGCCAAATCACTTTTCGACCTACGATGCCCTAATTCTGCTGATTCACTTGCCCAAAACCTCTCAACTTGTCGGCCCCGGTGATTTTAAACTGTTGTGGCCTGCTAATTTGGTGGTAGAAAACTTGGGCCTGATTTTGACGGATCGTGGTTCGGTAGATCGTCACAGCCTCAAGCAGATGGAAGAGGTGCTGAAAAACGGGGGCATGTTGGGCTTGTTCCCCGAAGGCGGCACATGGGAAAAAGGCATCCATGATGTCAAATCTGGTGCGGCCTACCTTTCGATGGTGACGGGTGCGACGATTGTGCCGATGTCATTGGGGGGAACGTATTGGGCATGGGACAATATTCTGCACTTAAAACGCCCACGCATCACGATTCATTTTGGTGAGCCAATTCCGCCGATTCAAACCAGTGGCAATCGCAAGACGCGCCAGCAAGAATTGCAGCAGGCTAGCGAAGATCTGATGGATCGTGTTTATGCCAATCTGCCACCGGAAGATCAAAAGCTCTACGATGATGTGCCGCGCAAACGATACCGTGCTGGATTGGAATTTATGCCGGATACCTTTAAACCGGAAAATATTCCGGCACTGGCTGGTTTGACCGAACTCATTAGCAAGCCGAATTTGTTCTATCCCCTCCATCGCAACGCCAAATTACCCTGCCGTCCCTTTGTCCAGCGCAAAGGCCAATTTACCCCTGCCCGTGAATTTCAGGTGGCGGTGCTGGCCCTGCAAGAAGCCTTCAATACAACCTTTAACGGCTATCTGGAATATCGGTTAGGGGACGAAAAAGCAGCGATTATCCGGCGTGATTTTGAGGAATTTTTACCCCTCATTGATCAAGCCATTAAAGCCGATGTTGCGATCAAGTTTAAGCCTGTTGAGTGGATGGTTGAGGACGGGCAGCCATAAAATAAGCATGAAACAAAATGGGTGGTCAAAAGCCACCTGTTTTATTTATGCCCACGCATCTCGATTGTGCGAGCCGCGACGGTTTTGGCTGTTGGCAAGCGCCGACTGCCAAGATTCATAGATGGGAATAACCAGATCTGCGCCATTTAGATAGAGCGCGTCATAAACATGGGATTGCGGTTTTGCCAGCGACAATTGACCGCCCTGACCCGTCACCGTGCCACATGCTTCGACCAAACATCCGATGGCATAACTAGAGACGAATTCTACGTCTGCTAAGTCAACCACGATGTTGAGACCGGGATATTCTTGGATAATGCGCCATAAGATGGGTTCAATGCCACGACAGCCCTGCGTATCGAGCCGACCATCAATGACAATCACCGCACTCATATTGGAAACCGCATAGTGTTTGAGTGTAGCCATAGGTTTTTCGGTAAAACAATAATTGCTGGTACCCGATAATAGTACCTTGTTCCTATATCATACACGCATTTTTCAAAAATCCATCGGTATATTACTATAGGACTGTCAGCAAATTGTCTGAAATTAACCTAAAGTCGGTATCTGGTAAGAGTCTGGCAGGTTTTGAGTGAGGGCTGCTTGACGAATTTTCTGTCTGGGAAAAGCTATGCTATACTGACCACCATGAACGACCAACCACTGGATTCTGAGTTCGCCCAAAACGCCGTTCGCTGGCAGGCATGGTTACAAAAACATGGCCTTGAGGGATTGGCGGATGCCTTATTAGAAGCAGGTGAACCCCTTGCTCCAATCGGGGCGCAGTTGCTCTATGTGGCACAACCCGCCCTCAGTTTGGTGGCGCCGCGTGAAGTGATTGGTCGTTGGGCCAGATTACTCGAAACACCGGGGGGACTGGCATGGCTGCGCGAACAACTAATTTCCGGTGCTGCGTTGACTATGAGAGCAGAAGAACCCGATGGCGAATGAAAATACCTATTTCTGGCTCATCATTACCCTCGCATTTGTGATGACCGTCTTAAGCGGGACGATTGCCAATCGCCGCCGCAGATTGCCCACGCTGCGCCATATCCCCGGCTATGAAGCCATGCCGCGTGCGGTGGACGAGTCTATTGAAAGTGATCGTCGTGTCCATCTCTCAACGGGTTCTGCAGCGGTGGGCCAAACTAGCACTATAACCGCCATCGCTGCGACCAGCATTATCTATGCTCTAACTGAACGCCAGTCCTTTCTGAATCGAAGCCCGTTGGTCACATTGACCGACCCAGTCACGATGGCAATGACCAATGATATTCTGCGTAAGGCGTATATGGCACGTGAAAATCTTACCGCCTATCGCAGTCGGGTTATCTCATGGTTTCCACAGGGGCAAAATTCGGTGGCATTTGGGGCCGGGGCGGCAATTCGGGCGAAAAACATGGATACCTCCAGCCACATTATGGTCGGTGAATTTGGGCCAGAATTGGCTTTTATCGGCGAGTCGAGTATGCGCTTCCGGCAGAATTTTGTCGCGGCTAGTACCAGCCTCGAAGGTCAAGCCATTGCCTATGCCCAATCGGACGCGCCGCTGATTGGTGAGGAAATTTTTGTCGGTAGCGCCTATCTTGAGCCACAGAGTGCCCTGTTTATGGGGGGTGTGGTTGCGTTGGATGCGCTCCGTTGGGCTATTATCATTGCCATTATTATTGCGGCTATCGTGAACGCCTAATAAAGGAAAAACTGCTGTGCAGGCTGATCGGAAAACACGAAGACGACGGCGTTTGAGATTAGGAAATGCGGTGAATACTACGCTGGTTTTGGCGCTGGGATTCACTACGATGGTTGGTTTGCTGTCCCCAGCCGATTCGGCGGTAGGACTGACTGCCGATATATTTTTGCAATTGGCAGGTGTATTGGCGGCTGTCGCCGTGCTGGTAGGTGTCTTAAACCTACTGGTCGTGCATCTAGGCCGCTTGCCGCGCGTGCGCAAAGGTGGTTTTTACAGCCTAGTCGTTATTCTATCGGCGGCGGTGGTCACGGCTGTGCATGTGCTAGACCGTACCGACGCATGGGGTGGCGATTTGGAAGGCGAAAAAGTCGGCCCGCGTTTGTTTGGGGCCATTCAAGTGACATTGGAATCGGCCCTCGCCGGGTTGGTGTTCTTTTTCCTTGTCTATGCCGCTTATCGTTTGATGCGCCACCGCGTTACATGGGCCAATATCGTGTTCCTTGCCGCCGTTCTGATTGTGCTGATTGGCTGGTTGCCTCTTAAGGGATTGGACGGCGCAGGTGATTTGCGTGACTGGTTGATGGAAATTCCAGTTACAGCGGGGTCACGCGGCCTGCTGATTGGGATTGCATTGGGAACGGTGACCGTTGGTGTTCGCGTTTTACTGGGTCGGGAGCGAGCGTACCGTGAGCCATAAACTCGATGTGCTGCCGGGACGACGGGAGTTATTGTCATGAACGACGACCAAAACTTTAACTTTGATGATATGCCCGAGCCAAACTTTGATACCGGTTGGCTCGACAGCAAAAAATTGCCGCCACAGGATGATAAAAGCGCCCTACCGGATTGGTTAAGTTCCGCGCCGCTGTTGGAAGATGAACCCCAGCCCACTGCCGACGCGATCCCTTCCGACGCTGCCCCGCTGCCAGATTGGCTTGCTGGTCAAATGGCAACCGATGATTTTAGCGGCACCCTTATGGAAGAACCTGCCCAACCCAAGCCGAATCTTCTATCTACCGGGGCACTGCCGGATTGGTTATCCACTGTTAACGAGCCAACACCGGAAGAACCCAGTTTTGATTTTGAAGAACCCCCGTTGCTGCGGGATGAAGAACCCGAAATAGAAGAAAAACCGGCCCCTTCATTGGGATTGAAGCGACTAAGCCAGACCGCGCCCTCAGTGCAGCAATCAGAGCCGCCACCTGCCCCGCGCCCAGTATCCAAACCGCCTGAACCGCCTCAACCCCAAATTCGCAAACTAGGGCAAAAACGGGAATCTCAATCGCTATCACCGGATGAAATGACGTTTGACGATTGGGAACGTCAGCAGCATCAGAAGGAATATGAGCAGGTACACGCCGAAGATATTGCGATGACCGAGGCCGTGCCGGATTGGTTTGTGGATAACGTCGAAATTGGCACTGCCGATAAAGATATTGCTTCTTTGGTGCTGGATTTGGAGGAAGAGGAAACGCCTTACCTGCCCGAAGTGACCCCACCAACGACCACTGGGTCACTAACCAACTATGTGCCCGATTGGTTTATGGGGTTGGAAGAACAAAATCTGGAAAACGCACCGGAATGGGCACGGACAGTCGGGACGGATGAACTAAGTTTTGAAACATTGGTGGACGCCTCCGCTTTTGCGCCGCCCGAACCCGAACCTGAACCCCTGCCTGAATTACCCGCTGCCCCGACCTTTGATGATGATGTGCCCGATTGGTTTAAAGGGGTAGCGACCCCCTCCACTGAAACAGGTGGCGCTGATGATTGGATGTCGGCGCTCGATTCGGCATTGGCGGCATCGGCAGAAGCACAGATGCCTACCATCAGTGAAGATGAGGCTGATCTCGCCGCCGGAATGACATTTGAACAGCAGGACTGGTTTGATCAGGCCACCGAAGAAACCCCAGAAGCCATGCAGACGTTCGTCGAGACGCCTGCGGCTGATTTTGAGCCGAGTTTTGGGGAACCCGATTGGTTCCCTGTCGAAGCATCATCCGACGCCATGCAGACATTCGTTGAGACGCCTACACCAACCGATCAGGATACTGATTTTGAACCAAGTTTCGACGAACCCGATTGGCTGGCGGATGTGACGCCTGTCGGTACAGAGGAAGCTGACCAATCCAACCTCGTTGAAGATATATTTGCCGCCCAGATGCCTGCGCCCGAAGAGGACTTTTTTGCCGCGATGATGGGGGCTGAGTCTGATACGTTTGCGTCAATGGTTCAAGAGGACGAAGAAGATCTTGATTGGGGTGAAGCCCCGGCGAGTTTGTTCGGCGAGGGTGGCGCAGCTTCCAACCTATTTACCCGGCCCGCCGTAGAAGATGACAGCCCCGACTGGTTGCGTGCCTATGAAACCCCGGATGAACTGCCCGCCCTAGAAGTACTTGAAGAACCGATGTTGCTGCCATCGCATGAAGAAGAGGCGGCCCCAGAATGGCTTGAGGATATTTCAGGGGTAGATTTCGCAGATACGGGTGACCTATTTGCGGATGTATCCGGTGGCAAGACGCCGGCTTTTAGCGACAAGGATCTAAAAGAGGTATCTAGCGGAACCAGCATTGATGATTTATTGGGCCTATCCGAAGAATCTAATTTGCCAGAGGTCGCGGGGCCAAAAGCCCTTGTGCCAGTTCGTGGTAAAACGCCAACCGAAGAACTCATGGTGAGTGACCTCTTTGAAGGCATTGACGATGACCTGTTTAAGGCCCTTGATGACGCCTCACCCAAAGCACCTCCCAAAACCACGACTTCTGAATCTGAAGCCGTCAAGGAGGCCGTTGTCGCTGACCGCCCCGAATGGATTGCGGATTTGCGCCCCGATGTCCCGGTGACATTGAGCGCGGGTGGAATTAGTATCGCGTTTGAGCAGCAGCGCATCGGTGATTTGCCGGATGCCTTGCGACGCCTGCGTGAGAAATCCGCCGATGTGCTGAAAGGCGAATCAACAACTGCCGCGCAGATGTCCGATAGTGGCCCATTGGCGGGTGTAACAGGTGGATTGGGGATTTCGCCTCAAGCGACTGCCTCGAGTGAGCTAAATCTTGTCACCTATTTGACCGTGACGGATTATCAAGCCGAACGCATTGAGCTGCTGGAAGGCATTCTCGATCTCACTGAACAGCGGCGGCGGGCATTGGGCCTAGATGAGGATGAAGAACTTGAGGTCGCGGCGGTAGTCCCAGCGAAGAAGCACAAACGCACGCGCCCCCATTTTGATCGCTTCCTGATTACGATTATTTTGCTGGCGGCACTGATTGGCCCGTTTTTAAGTGACGCTCTGCATGTGGCCGAAGAAGCTGACAGCAGCGGTTTTACAGTACGCCAATATGCTGTACCGAAGGCGGTCAATGGTATTCAACCCGGCCAGTATGTGCTGATGGCATTTGAGTATGGCCCAACTGCGGCGGGTGAATTAAATCCATTGGCGGAAGCCGTGCTGCGTGATATTTTGAGCCGCCGGGGAGTACCGATTATCCTCAGTACCTATTCACTTGGTGCGATTAATGCACGCAGAGTGATAGAAGATCTCGCCGACGATCCGGCCCTGCTGGATACGGTTGAGCGCGATGAGCCGCTGCAAACTCGCGAAGATTATTTTGTTCTGCGTTATGTCTCTGGCGGGACAATCGGGATTCGCGGCCTAACACGTAATGAACAGGTCGGCGCGACGATTTTTGCGACTGACACCGACGGCGAAAAGACAGGCCTAGAGTTTGACACCCTCGACGCTACCGACTTTGCAATGGTGGTTGTGGTCGGTGAGCGAGTGGAAGATATTCGCAACTGGGCCGAACAATTTGATGTGCCGGGGCTGCCCAAATATGCTCTGATGTCCGCCGGGGCAGAACCGCTTGCAACCGCCTATGTTGGCGATGCGGGGTATCAGGGCTATCTGGCAGGGTATCGCGACACCTATCGTTACAATCAACTGCGCAATACCCGGACTCGTGAGGCATTTGAAGCCCCGGACGATATAGATGTACCCGACCCAGAAGTTTCACAATGGCATAGTATGGCGCTGGGGGCGATGGTCGCCAGCGGATTGATTGGATTAGGTGTGGTCTTTAATCTGCTTCGCGGCCTACGGAGGCGGCGTAGATGACGGTAGAAAACCTTGACCTTATTGCAGGATGGGCCGGATTAGTGCTGACGCTGATGGTGTTCAGTTATCTTCTGGCAGATAATTTCCTCTATCGTATCGCGGTGCATGTGTTAATCGGCACGGCGGCGGCGTATGTGGCAATTGCAGCGACGGAAGATGTGTTGCTGCCATGGCTGCGGGCGACAGTGTTTACAAACGATGCCGAAACGTCTTCAAGCATCCGCGCTTTGGGCGTACTGCCCATTTTCCTAGGGGTGCTGCTGCTGCTAAAAGCCTCATCGCGGTTTGCGCGTATGGGAAATCTTGGTACAGTTTTTATGATCGGAATCGGCACAGGCGTGGCGCTGGTTGGCGCAGTGATTGGTACCTTGCTGCCATTGGCCCGCGATGCCAGCAACAGCTTTGACCGTGAATCGGCGGTGAACGGCGCGATTTTATTAGTCGGTACGCTTTGTACGCTAGTCTACTTTCAATATCTCAGCCGGCGCCGTAGTGATGGTGAACCCGTCAATCGCCCGCATATCCGAACGCTGCGTTTTGTGGGGCAGGGTTTTGTTACCCTCACCCTCGGCGCGTTATATGCCGGTGCCATCTTGACCAGCCTCTCGATTTTTAGCTCGGTCATCCACGATCAGCTTCGTTTTATTCTGGATCAACTAGGAGGGTAGCCGCTGTGATGCTAGGACAAACCTCGAACAGCGGACGATCTATCCTTGCGATGGATTTTGGCTCCGTCAACACGCGCACCATGATTATTGATGTGGTAGACGGTCAATATCGCATGGTTACACGCAGCCAGACCCGCACCACGATGCGTCCCCCTATCGGCGATGTCACAGTGGGCATGAGCCGTGCCATTGAAAATATCCAAGATGCCACAGGTCGGATTCTAGTTGACCAAGATGGCTATTTGATTCACCCTGAAAATGAAGATGGGGGCATTGATCGTGTCGTAGCGACCAGCAGTGCCAGCCGTCCGCTTCGCGCTGTGTTGGTCGGGTTGATTGCTGAAGTCAGCCTTGCCAGTGCCCGCCATGCACTCAATGGCACCTATATTGAAGTTGCGGAGATTTTGAGTATTTCGGATGGACGTACTGAAGAAGAGCGCATCAACGCCATTCTAAAGGCCAAACCCGACCTCGTCTTTATCAGCGGGGGAACGGACGGCGGCAATCAAAACGCGGTTTTGGAATTGACCCGCAGCACCGCACTGGCCTTGATGCTATTGGCTGATGATGAACGACCCAATGTTTTGTATGCGGGTAATGAGCTTCTGGCGGATACCGTTGTGGGTTTGTTACAAGACCATGCCAGCGTGTTTGTCGCGCCAAATGTTCGCCCCGATGTTCACGAAGAAAAACTGGGGACGGCCCGCAAGGAATTAGCGAACGTCTATAGCAATTTCATGACATCGCAGCCGATTGGTGGATTTGATCAGGTGATCTCACTTGCCAGTCAATTAAGTGGTATTGGCATTGTCCCCACCGCGCAGGGCGTCGCCAATATGGTGCGCTTTTTAGGTGAACTGCTGCAAAAGGGAAGTGCCGGGGTGCTGCATGTGGATATTGGCAGCACCACCAGTACGCTTGTGACTAGCCTCAATAAACAGGTAAATTCAACCATTCGCAGCGATTTGGGTCTTGGGCACAGCCTATTGACCACGCTTGCCGTTTTGAATATCGAGCAGGTGTTGCGATGGTTGCCTTTTGCGGCAACTGAAGATGACCTGTGGAACTATGCCTATAACAAAATCTTGATGCCGTCCAGTATCCCTCAGACCATGCGCGATTTGATGATTGAACAGGCCATTGCCCGTGAAATTGTCCGCTATTTGGTCAATGGGGCACGCGCAGGCTGGCGTCATGCATCTGATGATGGCAAACTGCCTGCTTTTCGCCCGATTATCGTCGCGGGGGCAACCCTTACCGATGCGCCACACCCCGGCATCACCGCCATGTTAATGTTGGATGCCTTCGAACTAGAGGGGGTGCATAATCTCTATATTGACCCTTACGCCATGATCGCGCTGCTAGGGGCGATTGCTTATGCTGACCCGACCGTGACTGTCCAAGCATTTGAACACAGTGGCTTAGTCAATCTGGGGACGGCCTTTTGTGCAACAGGGCGTGTACGTGGCCGTAGTCAACGTCCTGCAATGAAAATCCAGATTACGTTGGAAAATGGTCGCACGGTGGAGAAAAATCTGCTCCCCGGCGAAATTTGGGCCGCGCCGCTGTCCTCCGGACAAGAAGTACAGGTGGTAGTTCGTACTGGACGGGGGATGAAGATTAATGGCAGGCGTCGAGTCAAGCAGACCGTGACAGCGGGTGCAGCTGGATTAATCTTTGATGCACGAGGGCGTCCGCTCAATATGCCTGCGTTACGTCGCCGACCCGCTGTTTATGCGGAATGGTGGACGGGTGTGACGGGGCAGGTCTGGACAGGAATGCAGGAATTCTCTGAAGCCGAGCCACTGTCGGACATTGAAAAGGGCGCTCGTGATTCCCGCCGTGATCGTTTTGCCGAAGAAAAACTACTGCAAGAGGTCATGTTTGAAGCCGAAGCCGCCGAAGGGTTTGATGAAGGCGAGATTATTGGATCGAGTCGCGCCGCTGGACGTGATCGTAAACGCGGCAAACCCGAAAAACTCAAGAAATCATCACGGCGTGGTCGTAAACAAGAAGAACCGGAAGAAGATAATGAAGTGCCGGATATTCTGGAAAGGCTGAGATAGAGGCCGATGAGATACCATCCAGAAGAACGCATTGTACTGGAATATACGCTTATTAAACGCGACCGTATGCTGCCGCCGCGTGCCTATGGTGCGGTGCGAGTGTCACTGGGAGCCAATGTCGAAAGTAACCATATTATTGCCGAAGGTGAGCTGCCACAGGATTATCGCATTATAGATGTGGCAGGGCCGCTCAATGTTGACCCCGATGATGTTGAGATGCTGTCCAATATTTTGACCGTTACACAGGGTGATTTCATCCAAGCGGGTCACCCATTAGCAACCGCTACGCGCCGCAAATATCGCAAACGCATTCCCCGCGCCCCTGTCGAAGGTGTGGTGAGTTTGGTTGAACAGGGTCGGGTTATTTTGCAGACCAACCCCCAACCTGTTTCGGTGTATGCGCGTATGCAAGGCCGCGTGACGGAATTGATTGGCAATAAAGGGGCACGGATCGAAACAGCCGGCTCACTGATTCAAGGCGCATGGGGCAACGGACGATTTTTGTTCTCGTCGTACAGCTTTGAGCCGAAAGATGGATTGCAAAGTTTGGTCAAACAGACTAGCCTCCTAGAAAACGTGCGAGGCCGTGTTTATGTCTTAGATCGCCCCATCACGGTTGAGGATTTGCGGGTGGTAGTCAAGAAGGAATTGGGTGGTTTGGTTGCCTCCTCAATGAGCTATCACTTGCGCGAAACGGCAATGGCGCTTAAAGTTCCCATTATCTTGACCGAAGGGTTTGGCGAATCTCCAATGACCCGCCGCATTCATGAAATTCTGCACGGGTTTGAAAATAAACGTCAAGCCGCATTCGATGCAATTTCGCCGAATCGTTGGACAAGCGAACGACCTGAAATCGTGATACCGTATCAGGCACCCAGTCGGAATGCGTTCGAGCCGACATTTGATGCGGTGCTGATTGTTGGGGCAACGGTGCGCCTTAGCCGTGCTCCACATGAGGGCCAGATTGCGACGGTGATTGACTTGCCCGATAAGCCCCAAATCATGGAAAATGGCTTACGGGTGGCAGCGGCTCAGGTCAAATTGCGCAATGGACATGAAGTATTTGTCCCGCTTGCCAATGTTGAACTGCTGGGTGAGACCAAATAGGGATTTTCGGGTACACCTGTATGTTATCGAGGAGAGGAAATGAACCATGAACGACTTTCCGTTTGATGATAACAACATTGATTTCTTTGCAGCTGAATCTTTGGTGGAGGACGAAGACCTCGACTTCCCAATTGATGCGAACGGCACAGGCATGAGCCGGCAATTCTTGATTGCAAGTGCCGTGTTAGTGATGACAGTGGTGTTGGGGGTCTGTGGGATTGTGTTGGCGCTGCGTAGTGAGAAGCCTTCTAGTGTCGCCGATGTAACCAATATCCCGCTGACCAATGAGGCGATGCAAACCGCGTTTGCCGCGACCCAGACTCGTAGTGCGATTTTGGATTCAACGGGAACGGCAGACATCGAACGATTGAACAATAATTCAACCAACACAGCGATTACACGGGCATCTGGTACGGCTTCGGCGGTGAATCAATTATTGGATGCGTCACGGACCGCGATCGCAGTTTCGGCGACGTCTTCCCGCGAGACACTGAATGCAATTGATGGGCAAACTCTGACCGCTTCGGCCCGTCCGCCAAATATGCAGGCGCAAATTCTGGATGCCAATGGCAACCCGGTGACAGGCATTACCATTCAGCTTTATCAAGATTGACCTGAATGGGGCATTCGCTACCCGAGATTTTACGTAGCGAGTCGAAATAAACAGAATACGATACACTTGTAATCAGATGCTGTGTAGGCAGCATCATATAGAGATATTTTTTTGAGGGGAGAGAAAAAGCCGATGAGTTCTCAAGGCTTTCCATTTGACGATGATAACGAAATTGACCCCTTTGCCGAGGATTTTGACCCATTTGAAAGTGGGTCGCTGGTAGAGGAAGAAGATTTTGACCTTCCACCAGATGAGCAAGAAGGCGGAATTAGCCGCACCTTCCTTTTTGCGGGTGGGTTTATTATCCTCGCCGTTTTGCTGGGAATTGTCGGCGTGGTTGTTTTGTTATTGGGCGATGAAGGGGATGATGGAACAGCACTTTTGGCAACCCAACGTGCCGGCACCAATTCGGCGATTGAAACCGCGATTGCCGCGACAGGTACCCGCATTGCCGAAATTGACGCGACCTTGACTGTAACGACGGCGCGGCTTTTTCAAGACTCGACCAGCACGGCGATTGCGGCCTTTGATGGGACGAATACCGCAGTAGCAGCCCAATTGGAAGGCAGCCGAACCGCGATTGCGTTTAACGCCACTCAAACGGGCGAGGCATTCCAAACTGAGTCGGCTAACTTTATCAATAGCCAAACGCCCCCAACGCCCACACCGCAATCGTTCCAAGCCCAAATTCTTGACCAGAATGGCAATGTGGTGACAGGGATTGTGATCAATATCTACACGGATGACGGTGACGGCGAATTTAATCCAGCCGTACAGCCGACCGCCACACTAACCCCAACACCTACATTGACCCCCACCGCAACCGCGACCATTCAGCAGTTGCCACCGACTGCCACCGCTACGCCTAGCCCATCGGCGACTACCGGGGAAGCTGCCCCCGCCGTGACAGAAGACTCTGACGCACCTGTTGGAGCTAAAATGCAAGATGGCGGCCCCAGTGTAGAGATTTTTGCCCGCCGTTTGCCAAATGATCCACAAAACGGGCCAGCGCAGGGTGGGCCAACCCCTACTGGTGATGGTCAGCCGATTCAGACGATTGTGATTGGGCCAGATGGCTCATTTGAGATTGCACCCCTCGCGCCGGGGAACTATTTCCTTGATGTTGGCCTGCCACCCGGAACGTATACCTTTAATATCGGTGAAGAACAGCTTGTCGTTAATCTGGTGTCAGGGACACAGACCAATACTCTTAATTTGCCCAATGGGGTGAATCTAACCATCATTGTGCGGGCGGTTAGTGCGCCAACAGTTGTGACGTTGACACCCACCAGCACCAGCACTTTTCCGCCGGATGCTTCATCCTTTGATTTGACGGTGACCGCTATCTTTAACAATCAAACAGCCTCGGCTCAACCGCGTACTACCTCATCCGCCAGCCCGACGATTATTTTGCCCACGCAAATTGCCCAGACCGGCTTGTTTAGCGATGCGGCTGAAGAAGCGACCCCGGCAGGCTTAA
The DNA here is from genome assembly GCA_041753455.1 of Anaerolineae bacterium. Lineage (GTDB taxonomy): Bacteria > Chloroflexota > Anaerolineae > Aggregatilineales > J027 > CFX10. Next base: position 84,208 of record JBGSUK010000016.1, read on the forward strand.
CCCTCTTGGCGATTTTAGGGGTCGGCTTGATTGCAGTGGTGGTCGTGGTGCGGAGACTGCGCTCATCCATCTAAAAAGCCCCGAATTTGAGGGTACTTTCAAACCCAATAATTGATTATCGTAAAAGGTGGGCCAAAAGCCCGCCTTTTTTATTGGGTCATAATGGGTAAAGGACAAACTGCCATGTTGGTGACAACGACCCCGAACATTGAAGGCCATCACATTACGCGCTATTTGGGTATCGTATCCGGTGAAACCATTTTGGGTGCAAATATTTTCCGCAACGCCACCATAGTGGCCTATGAATCATCGCTCATTGAAGCCAAAAACGGTGCCTTGCGTGAAATGATGCAGCAAGCGGCTGGGTTAGGAGCAAATGCCATCGTTGGCGTTGACCTCGATTTTGAAGGCGTTGGTCACTCGAGCATGATGGTTAGTGCCAGTGGTACTGCGGTTGTGATTGAATAATGCAGGGTAAAGAAAGCTAAATGTAGCCGATAATGGCTAATGATTAGTGGATAAGAGTCACTGCAAGAATTGGTTGTTGAGTTGTAGTAAATTGCATGGCGAAATCCTCAAGTCTTTTTCAATCGGTTTAGGAAAATCCCGGTGTGCGATTTATATACCAATACACACTATTTGCCCATCGCGGACACCGGGCCTACCTCAGCCAGTCATACCCATCTTCGATCAAAATGTCGCTATTCTCGTCTTTATTCTCATCTTTTGAGTGCTGCCCATCCGAAACAATCCAGATTGGCGCTAGGGCTATCCACGATCTCTTCAGACGCACGTCGGTTTCGACGGTGTCTGCTTTCTGGTCAGAGCTGCGTTGTGAACCGTGTTTGCGTGCCATAGTGGGTTTACGATAAGGTTCCCGGTTGGTACTCATGATTTGGGTTATCCTTTTGGCTCAAACTATCAAGCCATACTTGGTTTATTGACTGAATACAAATCCTCTGCATTTGGGCCGTCAGGTTCATTTGAACCCCCTGTGGTGTGCTGAACGAGCCAGTGTGAAGCATCGAAATACGATAGCGGGCATAGATTTTGTTGAACATGATTTCTCCTTTGTACTCTTACTGATACGGTATTTACGATTTTAGGTTTTGATATTGACCTCGGTGCTTGTCCTACCGTGAACCATAGAGGCTCAACTGGGCTGAACGTGGCACTTCAAGGGTTGTATCCGATGTTAGGGACGCTTCCATCCCCATTTCCTTGAGCGTTTCTTGGGCGGTGTAGATGATGTCTTCCAACCATCCCACCACATCTTCAGCGCTCAAATTGCTCACCGCGTCGAGTGTGTCGGCCATCGTCGCGTCGTGCAGTCGGTCGAGTGTCGCCAATACGGTTTCGAGGTGACACTCTGTCACGCGATTTTGCATAATCTTCAGGGATAAAATTTTCGCGTTCATAGTCGTTTTTTTCCTGCTCTATCAGGTCGCACCGCAAAATAAATACCGGGG